>JACPBO010000041.1 GCA_016180285.1 Candidatus Woesearchaeota archaeon | reverse complement strand
TCTAGCTCAGTTGAAGGAAGATTTGAGAGAATTTTAATTCGTGATTTGTGCTCTTCAACCTCCTTAGATAAAGATTCTGGACAATGTAATTTTACAGCAGCAGAAAAGATGATCTCTTTTGTTACTCCTGTTCCGATTAGTCCTGTGAACAACACTGTTGCGTCAATTATTAACTCCATTTACAACAGCTCTGGGTACAGCTTCTTCAATTTCTTATGCATGCCTTTATTTACTTCCCTTGCTAACTTAAGAGCATCTTCCTCTGTTAACTTAGACTTAGATACAATTCTGTTAAATTCTTCAAAATCCTCTTGCAGCTCCAGCCTTTTTAGAGCTTCTTCCCTGGCTAATTCTGACCAATTTACCCAGGGCAATTTATCCATCGATGCCTTAAATTCCTCTGAGACATTTAATGCAATGCTTGCCATTTACAATTCACCCCTTTTCCTCATTTCTTCAAACTTTATCAGCTGCTCTGCTCTTTTGCTTAGCCTTGACCTAAGCACTTCTGGCCAATTGACTTCAGAATGTTCGTCCATTCTTTTCTTTAATTCTTTCGGAATTGATAATGTTAGTGTTGGCATTTCAGCACCTCATGATTTTGTATTTAAACAACATATTGTTAATACACAGAAAGATGTTAGTATATATAAAACTTTCGGTTTTGAACGTAGTGAGAAACCGAAAGCTAGGAACGTAGCGAAGCAAAAGCCGAAGGCGTTGACTCTGCTTTTGTTTTTGAACATAAAGAAAAAGAGGCATAATAAAAATCGAACTCGTTGAAAAGAGATCAAATCTTGAAAAAAAAGGAATAGAGTTAACTAATCCTAATGCCAGGGACTTTCTGCAGCAGAAGACAAAAGACGAACTTATAGATCTCATCATGATGCAAAAAGAGGAGAAGATACCTGTCTCTTTATTTAAAAATGACCTCGGGCCTTTGGAAGCTGTTGTAAAGTTTCTCAAGGAAAATAAAAACCTTACGCTGAAGCAGATTGCTCTAAAGCTTAATAGAAGCAGCAAGACAATATGGACCACATACAATAATGTGAGGAATGAAAAGCTAAAGGTTTCTGCTTCTTTTCATTTTATTCCTATTTCTTTTTTATCCAAGAAAAAATTGTCAATCCTTGAGTCAATTGCATCTTATCTGAAGGATGTTGAATCCCTTACATTCCACCAGATTGCTGAATTGACTGGCAGGGATGACCGCACAATATGGACATGCCACCACCGGGCTGTTTTGAAAATAGAAAAAAACTTAGAAAATGAATAAATTAGATTATGCTATAAACTCGTGCAAGATTTCCGTAATTCTAATATTGGTGCTTACAGCCCTGTTCAGAATCTTCATTATGCTGAATCCTTCTATTACAAGCTATGCAGTTATTGTAGAAAATGCATACTCCGAAGATCTCAACCTTTCAATAAGCCAGAGCTCTGAGCAAACAATAGCATTGCAGAATCCCGGCGAGCTGTCTTCCCTGAAGATAAGCGGGAATGTGATCGGAATAATCTTATAACAGCGAATGCTGTTGCTGAGGGATTGAATTTAAGCGCAAATGAAACAAATAATTTAACAGAAAACATAATAGCAAATGAAACTGCAGATGCAATAAATCAAACAAATAACCCTCCTTTATGGATATCTGAAATTTCTTCATTTGCAGTTGATCAAGGAAGCTCTTTAACCCTTAATCTGAGCAATTACTTCTCTGATGCGGACAACGATACAATGTCTTATCTGGCTTCAAGCAATGAGAATGTTGATGTTGTCATTAACAACTTTGTTTCATTGATGACAATAACTCCGAAGCCAGAATTTTCAGGGAACAGCTCAATCATTTTATTTGCAGGCGATGGAAAAGAGCTTACAACAAAGGAAATAACAATAATTGTAAACCCTGCTGTTATAACTGCTTTTGAATTTGAATGCGCTGAGACATGCTTCTTGAACAATATAACTGCAAATGAAATAACATTGATTGCAGAGCTTGAGAATGCAAGCCTGCAGATCAATTCAATAGATTATACTGTGTTTGAGCAGGTTTCAGCTAATGTTTCCAATATTTCAATAGAGCAGAACATAACAAATGAAACTGCAGTTAATGAAACAATCCCTGCTTTGCAAATTACAAATATAACAATTAAGAAATTCCACAAAACAGAGATTGATAAGAACTTCAAGGCTGCTGAAAACGCTGAGTTTGAGCTTGAATTCGTCAATGAAACAGAGCTGATAAAAGAGAATAAAGCCATAAACAGAAAGAATTTTGAAAAGAAATTAAATAAATGGGCTGCTGAAAATGAAACAGTTGAAGCAAATGTTGTTTATAATTTCAATAATGAGAAAATTAACTTTGATGTTGAGATTGAGGAAATAAGGGAAGGCAAATTTTTCTTTAATATTATTAAGCCAAGGCAATTCAGGCCAGGGATTTATACTTTGGAAGTTAATTTCACAAGAAGCGGAGAAAGCACAATAATCTCGCAGGATTTTGCATGGGGCGTTCTGGCAATTAACACGCATAAGTCCATTTATCTGCCGGATGAAACAACAAAGCTTGGAATCGGTGTTTTGAATGATGCTGGAAGTGTTGTATGCGATGCTGCCTTATTGCTCGAGATAACCGACCCTTTCGGCATTAAAACAATTCTTTCATCAGAGAATGGCGGAATAATAAGAACTCAGGATTGTTACAAGTACGGCGACAATGTTCTGCCGGATTACATTGCGGATTATATTGTAAATATTCCCGGGGTTTATGTTATGAATTTAACAGCAGAGACTTACAACGGCATCAGGAATTTAATTGATAATTTCACAGTTGCCAGTTCTGTTGACTTTGACGTTGAAAGAATCGGTCCGACAAGGATATGGCCGCCTGCTGCGTATAATGTGAGCCTTGTGATAAAGGCGAACAAGAACTATAATGGACAGATTATTGAGAAAGTGCCTTTATCGTTTGACATCAGCAATGTAAGGATTGAGGTTGTTGAGGAAACAAGCTCAAATGAAACAATACAACAATTAAATCTTAAAGGAATAAACTTAGAAAATAAAAAAGAAAAAATAAACGGATCTCTCAATCAAGTAAAGCTATCTGACCAAGACAATAATGAGGTTAATGATAAAGTATATAAATCTTTCGGATTTTTTCAAGATGGTGTAAAGCCGCGGATGCTCAATCAGGTAGAGCGCTTGCCTGAAAAGCAAGTGTCTGACCAAGACATGCGGGTTCAAAACTCTTACTCCTTCGGAGATGAGAGTCCCGTCCGCGGCGCACAAAATTCTGGAAATGAAATAACAAATAAAATAATCGAGCTGATTAAAGCTCCTGAAGCCGGTATTATCGAAACCAGAAAAACAACTCTTAACCTTGCTGCCCCTGATTTTGCAGTTGTTGATGCTGGAGACCACAAAGAAATAATCTTTAATGCAAACCTCAAGAAAGGCGGAAAATATAAGTTAAGCTATGCTTTTGACGCCCCGGATGAATCTCCTCAATTCTATCTTCTTGGAAAAGCTGATATTGGCAGCTTTTCTGAAGAAAGGCATTGGCAGATTGCATCTGACCAGGTTTTATCTGACAACGATGCTTCATCTTCAATAAATGATACAACGCTTACTGAAGGCGATTCTGCTGCTGTCGTAATCAGCTATTCAACTGACAACTTTGGAGTTGGCTCTTATGTATGGGTTGTTAATTTAGTTCTTAAAGACACAAATACAGTTGTAACAAACATAAATGGAACGTGCAGCAATAAATTCAATGTTACATCAATGAGCTTTTCCTGCCCTGGCGGCCAGAGTTGTGTAGCAAACTTAACAGCAGGAACAGCAACATTGGATTGGGCAAAGTCAAAAACAGGAACTGTAACATGGAATATTTTAGCTTGCTCTGGCTCTTCTTCAAGTTCTCCTTACAACATTACGTGGAATGAAACATCAACTACTGGCCAGCAAATCACATGGAACACGAGCTTGATAACAGTTGCAGCTCCTCCAGACACCACACTTCCTTCAGTATTGCAGCAATACCCCGCCAATAATTCAATAAATAACACAGGAACAGTTAATTTCAACTGCTCTGCAACTGACAATACTAACTTAAAGAATATTTCACTGTGGGGCAATTTCACCGGAACATGGGCTTTGAATGATTCATGGTGCAATGTTACAGGAACAGCTGCAAGCTGCCAGTGGAACAAGACACTGCCTTCCAACACTTATATCTGGGGCTGCCGGGCTTTTGATTTAGCCAACAATTCAAACTGGACAATGCAGAACTGGACTTTAATTGTCGATACTCTTTCACCCACATTTTCAAATGCCTTGAACAGCTCTGGATGGCAGTATGACAATGTTACAATGAACATCACAATAAGCAACAATGCTGTTGACGGCTATATATTTTCCACCAATATCACTGGAACTTGGGCAAATGACTCATGGGTTGATATTACGTCTAATCCAACCACATACAATGCAAATACAACAAAGAACATTTCTCTTGCTGCTGGCGTTGGCTATGGCTGGAAGTATTATGCGAATGATACAGCTAAGAACATTGGTGAGAGCATTACTTACAATGCAACTGTCAAAACAGATATAATGCCGAATATTTCATTGATTTCCCCTTCAGATGGAACAAGTTCTGTTTTGACTAACTTTACTTTTAAAGCAGCTGGAACAGACGATAGAGCATTAGTTAATGCAACATTTTACTGGAATTATTCTGGAACATGGCTTTCGAATGGAACAGTAACTATGTCTGGGACATCTGCGCAGGCTAACTTCACAAGAGATAATTTAGCTTTTGGCAGCTATATCTGGAATGTTCAGTTCTGCGACAGCATAGGGCAGTGCAACTTTTCCCTCACCAATTATAGTTTGACGCTCAGAGCAGCAAATGTTTATTGCGCAGGAAACTATACAGAAGGAAGCGACTGGATTGTAAGCAGGAACATAACCTGCGCGAATGAAACAATTTACATGACTAACAATATAACAATCCTAAACAACGGAAGCCTATACTTATACAATGTTACCTTAAACTTTTCAATGTTCACAGACGGCTCAAACTTCATCAACAAAAGCCCGAATGGCGGATTGTTTATTTACGACCTCGACAGCAACGCCTCAACACAGGAAGACGGCTCTTGGATTATGAGCAATGATTCCAACTTTGAATTTGATTTCTGGGCTTTTGGAAATGGATTGAATGATAACTTTACCATGAGGAACAGCAAGGTGAGTGATGCTGGGTATTCAACTAATAGTCAAGGAATACAGCTTTACAATGTGAGCAATGTTGTTGTTTCAGGGAATAATGTAAGCGGAGGTGTGCAATATGGCGTATATCTTCAATACTCAACGAATAACAATATATCAAGCAATAATATAAATATAACTGGAACTGGAAGCGACAGCAGCAATATTTACCTTCTTTCAAGCTCGAATTCAAACACTTTATCAAGCAACACGATAACAACAGATGGAAATACTAATAATTATGGAATTTATCTTAAATCAAGCTCGAATTCTAATAACGTATCAGGCAATACAATAACAACAAAAGGAAGCTCTGGAGTTGGCATTTATCTTCTTTCAAGCTCAAACTCAAATACATTAACAAACAATGAAATAACAACAAACGGAAGCAATGGCATTGGCATTATCATTGGTTTAGGTTCAGGCTCAAACACCTTATCAAGCAATACAATAACAACAAACGGAAGCTCTGGTTATGGAATTGAGATTGGAGACAGCGGAAACACAAACATAACAGGAAATACAATAACAACAAGCAATACTAATGGTTGGGGCATTCATCTTTTATCAAACGCACAGTCGAATACATTAACAAGCAATACAATCACAACAAATGGAAGCACTGGCTATGGCATTTATCTTAATTCAAACTTAGCGTCACAAATATTAATAAGCAACACAATAACAACAAGCGGAAGCTCTGGAGTTGGCATTTATCTTCTTTCAAGCTCAAACAACAACGCAACAAATAATGTAATAAATGCAACAGGCACAAACGCAGATGGCGTTTATATCTTTGCTGATTCAGACAACAACATTCTAAACTTAAACAACATCTCAAAGTCAGGCAGAGACGGGATAAGAATAGAAAACTCGGGAACAAGCCTTCCAGAAAGAAACAACATCACGAACAACATTATCTTAAATGCAACAGGAAATGGAATTTTCATAAACAACACTTTAACAGCATCTCAGTTCATTTACAACAACAACATCTCTTATTCAAGCAATAATTCAATACAGTTGAACAATGCCTCAAACATTACAATTATTGCTGGCTCTTTGGAATACAGCAGAGTGGGGATAAATGCCTCTCAATCATTAAATGTAACAATCGCAAATGCCACTTTTGTATTAAGCACATTGTGGGATTTCTACATTATGAACAACTCTTGGCTCATTAGCCTGAACAACAGCTTCAATTCAACTGCTGTGAACATAACAGGCTCTGCAGGTGATTTCAGCAACTTTACAGTCATGTGGTATGCGAGGGCAAATGTAACCAATTCAAGTGGAATTCATATGAATTCTTCCTCTGTGACTTCAACTGATGTGTTTGGGGCATCAGAATGGACAGACACAACAACTAATGGATTAACAGGCTGGTTTGCTGTGATTGATTATGTGCAGAATGCCAGCTCAATAAACAGCTCTAATCTGCATACAGGAACTGCATCGTTGACTGGATATCTGGCTAATTCATCAACTTATAATATAAGCGTTAAGAACATTACAGGAACTCAGGTTGATATTGTGTTGAAGAATCAAAGAAAATTCTGCAATAACAGCTATATTGAAGGACAAGCAACATGGAACATAACAAGCAACATAACCTGTACAAATGAAACAATCTACGTTGCAGGAAATATAACAGTATACAACAACGGCTCTTTAACGCTCTACAACGTTACAATCAACTTCTCTGCATTTGCAGACGGCTCAAACTTCATTAACAAATCACCTAATGGCGGCCTTTACATCTACGACCTCGACAGCAATGCTTCAACGCAGGAAGATGGAAGCTGGCTAATGAGCAACGATTCCAATTATGAATATGATTTCTGGGCATTTGGGAATGGCGGAAACGACAACTTTACAATGCGAAACAGCAAAATTACAGATGCTGGATATTCAACTAATAGTCAAGGAATACAACTCTACAACATAAGCAATGCTGTTGTTTTAGGAAACAATATAAGCGAGGGCGCTCAATATGGATTATATTTGCAGTATTCAACAAACAACAACATATCAAGCAATACAATAACGACAAGCGGAAGCAGTGGTTATGGCATTTATCTTGCTTCAAGTTCAAACTCAAACACTTTATCAAGCAATATAATAACAACAAACGGAAGCAATGGTTATGGCATTTATATTGAATCAAGTAATAATCCAAATATATCAAACAATAATGTAAATACAAAAGGAAACTCTGGATATGGAATTTGGCTTTATAGCATAGTAGTTAATGACATTAATTCCGGCGTATTGACGAGTAATATAATAACAACAAACGGAACTTCTGGTTATGGAATTTTTGTTCAAAGAAGCATTAACTTAACATCAACAAGCAACACAATAACGACAAGTGGAGGCTCTGGTTATGGCATTCGTATTGATTCAAGCTCTAACAACAATGCAACCAGCAATACAATAAACGCAACAGGAACTAACGCAGATGGAATTTATATTTTCAGCACCTCAAGGAGCAACACAATTAACTTCAACAACATCTCAAAATCTGGAAGAGACGGCATAAGGATTGAAAACTCTGGAACAAGCCTTCCAGAAAGAAACAACATCACGAACAACATTATCTTAAATTCAACTGGAAATGGAATATTCCTGAATAACACTTTAACTGCTTCTCAGTTCATTTACAGCAATAATATCTCTTATTCAAGCAATAATTCAATACAGTTGAACAATGCCTCAAACATTACAATTATTGCTGGCTCTTTGGAATACAGCAGAACAGGAATAAATGCCTCTCAGTCAGTAAATGTAACAATAACAAATGCGACATTTGTCTTAAACACATTGTGGGACTTCTATATTACGAACAACTCTTGGATTACAAGCTTGAATAACAGCTTCAACAAAACTGCTGTTAATGTGACAAACTCAGGAGATTATTCTAATTTCACAGTTCAATGGTATGCGAGGGCAAATGTGACTAATTCAAGCGGAATTCATATGAATTCTTCCTCTGTGACTTCCACAGATGTTTATTCAGCATCAGAATGGACAGATACAACAACCAATGGCTTAACAGGATGGTTTGCTGTTATTGATTACGTGCAGAATGGAACTACGATAGTGGATTATAACCTGCACACTGCAGCTGCATCTTTGACAAGCTATGTAGCTAATTCCTCAACGTACAACGTAAGCGTCAAGAACATAACAGGAACTCAGGTTGATATTGTGCTGAAAAATCCAAGGGCGCTTTGCAATGGCAACTATACTGAATTGCAGGTAAGCTGGAACATAACAAGCAATGTAACGTGCGCAAATGAAACAATTCCTGTATACGGAAACATAACAATCTTCAGCAATGGCAGCCTGACATTGCGCAACGTTACTTTAATCTTTCAGGCTTCCTCAGACGGCTATAATTTCATCAACAAATCTCCGAATGGCGGCCTATTCATCTATGATTTAGACAATAATGCCTCAACACAGGAAGATGCAACAGAGATTAACACGACTAATTCAGATTATGAGTTTGATTTCTGGGTTTATGGGAATGGTGGAAGCGATAACTTTACAATGCAGAACTCTATTTTGAAAGATGCCGGATATAGCTCTGTAAGCCAGGGAATTTACCTTTATAATATAAGCAATGTGAAGGTTATTGGAAATAACATAAGCGATGGCGCTCTATACGGATTATGGCTGCGATTTTCATCAAATAACAATGTAACAAGCAATACAATAACAACAAGCAATACTAATGGTTATGGCATTTATCTTCGTTCAAGCTCGAATAATAATATATCAAGCAATACAATAACAACAAATGGAAGCTCTGGCTTTGGCATTTATCTTTATACAAGCTCAAGCTCAAACACCATACAAAGCAATACAATAACAACAATTAAAGGAAGCGGATACGGTATTAACCTTGATGGCATAACTGGTTCGAATTCCAACAATAATGTAACAGGCAATATAATTACAACAAATGGAAGCTCCGGTTATGGCATTTATCTTTTGGTAAATGCGAACCTAAACACAATACAAGGCAATACAATAACAACAAACGGAAGCTTGGGTTATGGCATTCTTCTTTCTTCGAATTCATATTCAATATTGCAAGGCAATATAATAACGGTAAATAATGCTACCGGTATTTATTTTTCAGTAAGCTCAAACAACAATGCAACAGGCAACATGATAAATGCAACAGGAGCGAATGCAGATGGAATTTACATATTCTCGAATTCAGACAACAACATCTTCAACTTAAACAACATCTCAAAATCAGGCAGAGACGGAATAAGAATAGAAAACTCAGGAACAAGCCTTCCAGAAAGGAACAACATAACAAACAACATTATTTTAAATGCAACAGGCAATGGAATTTTCTTAAACAATACAAAAACAGCATCTCAGTTATTATTCAACAACAATATAACTTATTCTGGCATCAACTATGCCGCTGTAAAATTAATTAACGCTTCAAACATAACAATTATTGGCGGCATTATAGAGAACAATACTATCGGCATCAATGCAACCAAGTCAATCAATGTAACAATTGCAAATGCAACATTCATAGGAAGCGCATTGTGGGATTTCTATGCAACAGACAATGCCTGGATTACAAGCCTAAACAACAGCTTTAACCACAGCTCAGTTAATGTTACAAGAACGTATACTGCTGATTTGACTTTCTCTGGAATTTCAAAGCCGACAAGAAGCCATAACGCAACCTATGGCAGCTCTACAATGCTTCCTCCAGTTAATTTAGTAAACGGAACAGAATTTGCAAGCGCGCAATATTCAGGCATAGTCAATTCTGATGACAGCATATTTAATTATTCAACAACACGGTACAGCTATCATAAATTCAGCTTCAGGATAAACCGCTCTTTGGATAAAACCAGGATAGAAAACTTAACTGTTTTATGGGAAGGCAAAGCAAGCAATGCAACTCGCAGCCTTAATGCAAGCCTTTACATTTGGAATTCAACTCAATGGGAAACTGCTGCAAATACAACAGGAGACGGCTCTTCTGATGAAAACTTAACTAAAGGATATGCAAATGCCACTGCATACATAGACGCCTACAATATGCTGCATCTGCTTGCAATAGCGCAAAGCAATGCAAGCTCGAATATTTCAACAGATTATGTTAGGGTGAGTGTTTTATTAATAGATGCGAGCAACTTCACAGTCCAGTGGTATGTTGATGTGAATGTAACCGGTTCAGATTCGAATGCAATAGCTGGGGCAACTGTATTTGCCTATGAAAACAGTTCAGGCTCTTGGTCGCAGAGATGGGCTGACGTAACAGCAGACAGCGGGTTCACGGGAAAATGGGCTGTAATAGAATATGTGCAGAATGCAACTTCATTTGTAAATTACACTTCAAACTTTACTGCAAATGTAAGCACAAGGGAAAATTCAACAATAAAATACATTGCAAGCAGCCAGCAGGTGGATGTAAGAATACCTGTCCAGAATGGAAGTCTCAGATTAACATCCCCTGCAAACGAAACAAAGCTTGACAGGGATGCTGCAAACACTTCTGTAGCTGACTTTGATATTTTAACAGCAGTTCTTAGCGACAGCGGCGCTAATGTTAATATAACATTCTATGCCAATCTGACAAACCCAAACATAAGCGGACAAACTATGGTTGTCTTGGGAAGCAACTTAACTAACTCAAGCGGATATGCAACATTAATATTCAATCCCGGCTCATCTTTATATGCAGGAAACTATACATGGTGGTCGATAGCTGGAAGTATTGGAAGTTACAATGGCTCAGAAACAAGAACTTTATTGATTTATGGCGGGCTTAATGCAACATTCAGAAACAGCACATCAACGCCAAATGCAACTTACTCTCCCGGAGAGGAGGTAATAATAGAAGCATTGCTTAATTCATTGGGCGGGCCAGAAACTGCTGCTCAGATAAATTCAAGCTATTTGGCAAATGTCAGCGCTTATTTGATGCAGCCCAATGGCACAGCAATAAGGGTGCAGATGATTGATCCTGCCGCAGCTGTTGGCAATACCACCTCTCCATTTAGTTGCGGAAATAATTGCAAGAGTTGCAGGGAAGCAGGAAACGGAACAATTGATAGTTGTTATGATGGCAGTTCATGCACCGTAGTATATGTAAACAACATAACTGCAGTAGATTTAACAGATAATGAATTTTCAACTGGTGATACTGTTCAAGTTAATATAAGTGTCTATAATTGTTTTGGCCCTGGCAACCATGAAGTGGCTATTGCATATAATAATGGCAGCGGATGGGTGAACAAGTATAATGGCGCAACAAATAATGGAGCATGCACGCTTGAAAATAATCATACAGCAACTTTTACTCTAGATGATGTTTCTGGAACACATAATATAAGAGGAATTATAGCTTATACTGGAGCCACAAATATGACTTGCGGCTCTGATGCAGATGCAGTTGGTTCTGATACAGATGATATAAACATAACTGTTAATGCCAAAAACTATTGGAACGGCTCTTATGTTCTGCCTTCAACCGCATTATCCGGGCAATGGAACGTAACTTTAAACTCATCTGCAAACTGGTTCTTTGGAAATTCAAGCGGAGACAGGAACTTCACTGTTGCTGGCGACTATGTTGCGCCAATAGTAACCCTTAACTCGCCAATTAATTATTACAATGAAACATCAACAAGTACAATAACATTCAACTGCTCAGCAACAGATAATGTTAACTTGACAAACATAACGCTTTATGGAAACTGGTCAGGATGGCATGCTAATGAAACAAAATATGTGGCAGGAACAAGCAACAGCGCAACATTTACAAAGAATTTGACAAATGGAACTTATACTTGGAACTGCCTTGCATTTGACAACTATTCAAATTCAGCATTTGCCAGCGCAAACTTTACATTAAGCGTTTTCCCAAAAACATACTGCAATGGCAACTATACAGATGGAACTGATTGGATTGTTAATAAGAATGTAACTTGCGCGAATGAGACTATTTATGTAACTGGAAATATAACAATATTGAATAATGCTTCTTTATACCTTTACAATGCTACTTTGATTTTTGAAAGCTTCGCAGACGGCTCAAACTTCATAAATAAATCGCCGAATGGCGGATTGTTTATTTATGATCTAGACAGCAATGCCTCAACGCAGGAAGATGCAACAGAGATTAATACAACAAATTCAGACTTTGAGTTTGATTTCTGGGTTTACGGCAACGGCGGAAACGACAACTTCACGCTCCAGAACTCCATTGTGAGGGAGGCTGGATATTCTGGCGGCTCGCTGGGAATACGGCTTTACAATGTAAGCAATGTTGTTATTTCAGGGAATAATGTAAGCAGTGGTGCTTATTACAGCTTGTATCTGCGATATTCAACTAATAATAATATAACAAACAATACCGTAACAACAAGCGGAGGCACTGGTATTGGCATTTATCTTCTCTCAAGTTCTAATTCAAACACTTTGCAAAGCAATACAATTACAACAAATGGAAGCTCTGGTTATGGCATTTTTCTTTCTTCAAGCTCAAACTCAAATACTCTACAAGGCAATACAATTACAACAGCTGGAAGTGATGGTTATGGTATTTATCTTGATATAAGCTCAAACTCAAACATAACAAACAACACAATAACAACAAACGGAGGCTCTAGTTATGGCATTTGGCTCGATATAATCTCAAACTCAAACAAATTACAAAGCAATACAATAACAACAAACGGAGGCTCTAGTTGGGGCATTTATTTTTCTTCAAGCTCAAGCTCAAACACGTTGCAAAGCAATACAATAACAACAAACGGAACTAATAGTCATGGCATTTATCTTCTTACAAGCTCAAACAACAATGCAACCTCTAACATAATTAATGCAACAGGAACAAATGCAGATGGCGTTTATGTCTTTTCTAATTCTGACAATAACATATTCAACTTAAACAACATCTCAAAATCAGGCAGGGATGGAATAAGGATTGAAGGCTCAACAAATGAAAGGAACAACATCACAAACAACATTATTCTGAATTCAACTGGAAGCGGAATATTCCTGAACAACACGAAAACAGCATTTCAGTTCATTTATAACAATAATATTTCTTATTCAAGCAACAGTTCAATACAATTAAATAATGCATCAAACATTACAATCATCTCTGGCTCTTTGGAATACAGCAGAACTGGAATAAATGCCTCTCAGTCAGTAAATGTAACAATAGCAAATGCAACCTTCGTGTTAAGCGCACTTTGGGACTTCTACATCACAAACAACTCTTGGATTACAAGCTTGAACAACACTTTCAACAAATCAGCAGTCAACATAACCAATGCAGCAGGCGATTACTCTAATTTCACCAATCAATATTACGTTGATGTCAACGTAACAGGCTCTGATTCAAATGCCGTATCAGGAGCAACTGTATTTGCCTATGAAAACAGTTCAGGCTCTTGGTCGCAGAGATGGGCTGACGTAACAGCAGACAGCGGGTTCACGGGAAAATGGGCAGTAACTGAATATTTCCAGAATGCAACAAACATCATAAATTACACTTCAAACTTCACAGCAAATTACACAACAAGGGAAAACTCAACAATAAAATACATTGCAAGCAGCCAGCAGGCGGATGTAAGAATACCTGTCCAGATTGGAACGCTCTTTTTAATCTCTCCAGCAAACGAAACAAAGCTTGATAGGGATGCTGTAAATGCTTCTGTAGCAGATTCTGACATTTTAATAGCAAATATAACTAGCAGCACTGCTAATGTAAACATAACATTCTACGCTAATCTGACAAATCCAAGCATAAGCGGACAAACTATGGTTGTCTTGGGAAGCAATTTAACAAATTCAAGCGGATATGCAACATTAATATTCAATCCTAACTCATCCATTTATGCAGGAAACTATACTTGGTGGGCTGCAAGCGGAAGTTACAATGGCTCAGAAACAAGAACTTTATTGATTTATGGCGGGCTTAATACAACATTCAGAAACAATGCAACAACGCCAAATGCAACTTATTCACCTGGAGAAGAAGTGATAATAGAAGCATTGCTTAATTCATCAGGTGTTGAAAATGCTACTCAGTTAAACTCGACTTATTTGGCAAATGTCAGCGCTTATTTGATGCAGCCCAATGGCACAACAATAAGGGTGCAGTTAACTGCATCAGTGGCAGCAGTAGGGGGAACTTCGTCTGCAACAGGTTATCCTGTGAGAGTAATGTATAATAATGTCACAACAGACGGGGGAACACATTTAGGAGGTATAGAAAATTCAGATGGCAGTTATGGGGTAAAGTATAAGCTTGGCAGTTGGAGCGCTGCAGCAACTGGAATCGGGTTCAGAAACTCAGTAAACAGCGACTGGATAAATGAAACTATAACTTATTCATGGATAGAGATAAATGCCACAGGAACAGCTGTAACTTTATCAGATGATTCTGTTAGCTCTACAATAAACATGCCTTTTAACATAAGCTTCTTGAATGGAACCAGATACGATAAATTACGCATATCATCCAATGGATATATATACTTCAATACTAATGAGTCAAGTGCTGGTTGTTGCGATGGTGTTGATATCCCTAACCCCGCATTGCCAAATAACTATGTCGCTGGTTATTGGGAAGACTTAAACCCTGCTATAGGCGGTAAAATATATTACAAAACAGCAGGGTCTGCCCCAACCAGAGCATTCATAGTTGAATTTGATGGCGTATATCATTACAGTGGAGATAGCAGTACAACAGTTACATTCCAGATAGTATTTAATGAAACAGACCAGGTCAATTCTACAGCAAATATAACAAATGCATCAATTTGGAATGGCTCTTATGTTCTGCCGTCAACTGCATTAGCCGGCCAGTGGAATGTGACATTGAATTCGTCTGCAGATTGGTTCTTTGGAAATTCAAGCGGAGGCAGGAACTTTACTGTCAGCGATACAACTTTGCCCGTGGTCACGCTTAACTCGCCAATTAATTATTACAATGAAACATCAACAAACACAATAACATTCAACTGCTCAGCAACAGATAATGTTAACTTGAAAAAAATAACACTTTATGGAAACTAGTCAGGATAGCATGCTAATGAAACAAAATATATGGCAGGAACAAGCAACAGCGCAACATTTACGAAGAATTTGACAAATGGGACTTATATCTGGAACTGCCTTGCATTTGACAGCTCCTCAAATTCAGCATATGCAAGTTCTAATTTTACATTTAGCATTTTCCCGAAAATATACTGCAATGGCAACTATACAGATGGGAGTGATTGGATTATT
>JACPBO010000040.1 GCA_016180285.1 Candidatus Woesearchaeota archaeon | reverse complement strand
TACAGGTTTGTTGCTTTATCCCACAATACGATAAGGGGAGCCGCTGGTGGGGCTATACTAGTAGCAGAGTTAATGAAAGTAAAAGGATATCTTGATTGATAATAAAAGCGTTAAGTATAAAAACAGACTCAGAAAAACAGAATAAAATGCAAATAATAAACAACAAACTCCACATCGGGGGAATTTCAGCAGAAGACCTTATTTTGAAATTCAAAAGCCCTCTCTATGCTTATGAGGAAGACACTATAAGGCAGAAGTTTCGGGATCTGAAAGGGAATATAACTTATCCAAATATCAGGCTGTATTATGCGTGCAAAGCAAATACGAATGTTGCAATAATGAAGATTCTAAGGGAAGAGGGGGCATTTATTGACGCTGTTTCCCCTGGCGAGATGTTCCTTGCATTGGAAGCAGGCTATGATAAAAAGCAGATAATGTTCACAGGCAACAATTCAACTGATGAAGATATGAAATTTGCAATAAAGCACGGCATTTTAGTCAATGCAGACTCATTGTCGCAGCTTGAAAGATACGGAAAGCTAAACCCGAATTCAAAAGTATGCGTAAGAATCAACCCTAATGTAGGAGCAGGCCATCACGGCCATGTCATAACAGGCGGCCCTGATTCAAAGTTCGGTATTTATTATGACAAAGCCAATGAGATAAAAAATATTGCCAGGAAATACGACCTGAAAATTATCGGGGTGCACCAGCATATAGGGTCAGGAATACTGGAAACTGAGAAATTCCTGGAAGCGATGAAAGTGCTGCTGATGACAGCAAGGCATTTTGATGGCCTTGAGTTTGTTGATTTTGGCGGCGGAATTGGAGTTCCTTACAGGCCGAATGAAAAGCCAATTGATATTAAAACATTTGGAGCTCAAGTATCACAATTATTCTCTGATTTCTGCGCTGAGTACGGAAAAGAGCTGACATTGGCATTGGAGCCAGGCAGATATTTCGTATGTGAGTCTGGAATTTTATTAGCAACTGCAAACACAATAAAGGAAACAACAAAGCACAAATTTATTGGAGTTGATACCGGCTTCAATCACCTGATCAGAGTAATGGCTTATGGCAGCTATCATCCGATAATTGTTGCAAATAATGCTGAATCAAAGGATAAGGAAGACATCATTATCTGCGGAAATATATGCGAATCCGGAGATGTTTTTACAAAGAATGAGGATGGCCTTGTTGAGAGGGAGCTGCCTGTGATAAAGGAAGGCGACATTATCGGCATATTGAATGCCGGGGCTTATGGATTTTCTATGTCTTCAAACTATAACTCCAGGCTGAAGCCTGCTGAAATCATGGTTAAAGACGGAAAAGCAAGGATAATACGGGACAGGGAGCTGTTAAAAGATTTGCTGAAAGGGCAGACATTATAATATGCTGAAAAACCTGTTAAGTAAACCTTAAAAGTATACACTTTACAAATTTTGCATGTTGCATATTAAGCTCTAAAACCACGGTTTTCGGAGGTTTTAGCCAGTATAGGATATAAATATATGTGTGTACTTTACATAACGACTCCTCTTCTTATGAGGGGCGTGATATATACTTAACAACTTTACTTAACAAAACCAAAAGGTTTAAAAAGGAAATCAAAAAGTTTGTAGTTAGGGGGATCAAGTATGGCTGTAAAGAAAATAAAATTTGCCAAAATACACGGGCTGGGAAATGATTATGTTCTGATCAATGCGCTAAAAGAAGATCTGACAGGAAGTAAGCTTGATGATCTTGCAAGAAAAATGAGCAACAGGAATTTTGGAGTCGGCTCTGACGGAATAATTCTGATCCTGCCGTCCAGTAAGGCAGATTTCAAGATGAGGATATTTAATTCTGACGGCTCAGAAGCAGAGATGTGCGGCAACGGCATAAGGGGATTTGCAAAATATGTTTATGAGCATGGCCTGACAAAAAATAAGGAAATAACAGTTGAGACACTGGCCGGCATAATAAAGCCGAAAATAATTGACGGAATGGTTACAGTTAATATGGGTGAGCCGGTTTTGGACAGCAAAAAAATTCCGATGATCAGCGATAAGCAGAAAGTAATAAATGATGACCTGAAGCTGAAAGACGGCACAGTCTTGAAGGTAACGTGCGTTTCAATGGGCAATCCCCACTGCATTGTTTTTGTTGACACGTTTGGAATGCCTGTTGAAAAAATAGGCTATGAGATAGAGCATCACAAGGCATTCCCTAAAAAAACCAATGTTGAATTCATACAAGTGATAAACAAAAGGGAAATAGCAATGCAGGTATGGGAGAGGGGAGCTGGCGTTACATTGGCCTGCGGAACAGGCGCATCAGCTGCTGTGGTGGCCTCTGTGCTTAATGGCAAGACCGATAGAAAAGTAACAGTCCATCTTCTTGGCGGAGACCTGAATATAGAATGGAATGAAAAAGACAATCATGTTTACATGACTGGGCCTGCTGAAGAAGTGTATGAAGGCGAGTATACTTACAGGTAGATGATCTGTATGAATGTTCTTGACAAATGCGCCGGTAAGAAAGAAGATGCAGAAATACGTGACTGGTGGCTTGAAATGAATGGGATTACAACAGACCCTGATAAAAAGGGAATCATAAGTGATGAAGAATCCCGTAAAAATTTTTTAGATTATAAAAGAAATGAAAAAGAATTAGATTATCTGTTTTCTTTAAGAGAGAGTATAATTTACGGCGATATGCATGAAAATTTAAAAAATAAAAAAGAGCGGCATCATTTGATTTTAGCAAGGAGATGCGAGAATTACAGCAACTCATGTGAAAATTTAAGAAGCAGAAAAATCTTTATTGGTTTTTATAGCTGTCAGTTGAGTTTAAGTTAAAAATTAACCTAAAATGCAATTCAAACCAAGCGACAAACTGGCATCAATCGGAACTTATGCATTTGTTGACGTAAAGAATGAAGCTGCAAAGCTGAAGAAAGAAGGAATTTCTGTTATTGATTTTGGGGTTGGTGATCCTAAAAACCCTGCGCCTGAGATTGCAAGGGAAGCCTGCAAGAAAGCAGTTGAGCTTAGAAAAGGCGCTGGTTATCCTCTTGAGGAAGGCGCCATTGAGTACAGGGAAGCTATTGCAAAGTGGACTAAAAAAAGGTTTAATGTTAACTTGGATCCAACTAAGGAGATTTCTGCAAATATCGGAGCAAAAGAAGCTGTTTTTCATTTCCCGTTCTGCTTTATTAATCCGGGAGATTATGTTCTGATTCCCAATCCAGGCTATCCGCCCTATCAAAAGGGAACATTGTTTGCTGGCGGAAAAAGCTATTTCATGCATTTATTGAAGGAGAATAAGTTTTTGCCTGATCTGGATGCAATTCCTTCTGAAATCGTTAAAAAATCAAAGATAATATGGGTAAATTACCCGAATAACCCGACAACTGCAATGGCGGATAAGAAATTTTATAAAAAGCTGATTGATTTCGGGCATGACAACAATATCATAATTGCGTCAGACGAGTGCTACTCTGAAATTTATTTTGATCAGAAGCCAATGTCAATATTGGAATTGGAAAAAGAAGGCATAGTTGCTGTTCAAAGCCTGTCAAAAAGAAGCGCAATGACATGCTACAGAATAGGATGGCTGGCCGGAGATGAGGCAATGATATCGCAGTTCAAAAAATTAAAGCCGAATTATGATTCCGGAGCAGCTACTTTTATCCAGGATGCTGCAATTGCTGCTTTAAGCGATGAGAAGCATGTTGAAGAAATGAGAAAAGAATATAAAATAAAAAGAGATATTATGATCAATGCATTTGACTCAATTGGATTAGAAAACTGCATGCCTGAAGCAACTTTATATATCTGGCAGAAAGCTCCGAAAGGGATGAAAAGCCTGGATTTTGCAAAATCATTGCTGAGAAAGGATGTTGCTGTTGTTACGACGCCCGGATCATGGTTGAGCGAGAATTTCAATAACTTGAACCCAGGGGAAGGGTATGTGAGGTTTGCTTTGGTGCCGTCTATAGAAGACTGCAAGATTGCTGGTGAGAGGATAAAGAGGCTTAAGTTTTAAAATTTAAGAAGTTTTATTTACTTTAATCTTTTGGAGGAATGACGTTCTTATCATACCATTTCATATAATCACCATATGCAGCTTCAGTTTTTTCTTTAAGATCTTCAGTTTTTTGATCATTTATCCCAAGTTCTTTGTTATTAGATAGTGTTTTGTTTAATGACTTGGAGAGTTCTTCTAGTCCTTTTCGTTTTTCTAATGGGCTATATTGGCCATTGTCGTCATGTCTTGTCAATGATTCATACTCGCTTTCATGCATTAAATATTTTTCTTTTACTAGGGCTTCTTTATGTGTTTTAACCTCCTCGTCTTTTAAGCCCAGATCGTCGGCCTTTTTTTCTAGAGTCGTATAATCATTTAATAGCTTATCCGTCATTTTAGTAGTTTCGTTTTTATCAATGTTCCCTTTCTTCCAGAAAGGAGGATCTCTATTCTCGAATTTTTTTTTAAACCATCCGTACCAGTGCTCAGTTTCTTTACGCGTTTTTGAATATTCCTCATGGGCTTCTGATTTTTGCGCATCTGCAGAAGTTTCAGCGGGGATTGGTTCTTTAGCTGAAGAAGATGTTGCCGGTGCATTGTAACTTGGTGAACTTGTGTATGTGGGTGGGCTAACTATAGCTCTGCTTCTAGAGCAAGACTTTATCCCACTTACAACTCCGAGAATCAAACCGCCCGTTACTACTATAGCTATTCCTGCTTTAGCAAAGGCAGCCAAGTATGATCTTGTATGGGTTGGAGCTGTTTTTATGTATTTTTGCTTTCTTTCGAGAGATTTCCTATAGTTTATTACTCCGTTTTCCAATTTTATTACAGCATCTTCTAAGTTTGCCATTTTTATCATTTACCCCAACTATAATTCACTTTGGAGTTTATATCTTTTTTGCTTTCTTTTTTCTCTCTTTCAGATTTTATCTCCAGTTTTTTAGGTGCAGGATCTTCAATCACCCATTCTTTGCCTGAATAAGGATGGACTTTTATTTTTTTGTAATATTTTGGCGATACAAGAACATCTTCATATTCAGCAGGCACTAATTTTGACTCATATTTTGCAGGAATTTTTTTATCTACGTAACGTTCTTCTGATGCTATACCCAAACTACCTAATATGCCTGCTTGTCCTGTCATAAGTCCATCAATAAGGTCTAAACCAGGTAATGACGACATCAATCCGCGATGATTTACTGAAACCCGTTCAGTCCTTTCAGGCTCAACTAGAACAGCTTCATTATGTTCTTTCCTCACCAACCTTTTTTCATACATGGCATCTACTCTTATTAATTCAATATAAGTATAAGATTTAACTTCCTCAATCAATTCTTTAATCTTTGAATAGTTTATTTTTTCAAGTCTAGCTGCCAAGTCCTTCACATCATCAGAAATATTGTCATATGCGCCGCGTGAAACTTTTACTTGTATTGCGCCAAATTCAGCACGTGCAGAGCTTAATTGTTCTTCCATCTTCCGTATCTGCTGATCAGCTGTTTTTGTGCAGGCAGCTAATTCATCTG
>JACPBO010000039.1 GCA_016180285.1 Candidatus Woesearchaeota archaeon | reverse complement strand
AAAAAAGCCGCAGGCATCAAGGTGACAATTGAAGGCATCATTGGCAGCAGCATAACTTATTTCATTTATTTTATTGCAGTCATCATGGCCCTTAACCAGTTTGGCCTTACAACGCAGGTGCTTTACATTGTTTCAATCAGCGTAATATTTTTTGTGATAGCTGCCCTTCTGCTTGCTGTAAAGGATTTTATGCCTAATTTTTTCGCAGGGTTTTTCATCTTCAGGAAAGGCATAATAAATGTAGGCGACAGGATAAAGCTCAAGAACATAGAAGGCAGGGTTATTGAAGTCGGCTTGGTTGAAACAAAGGTTGAAACAAAAAATAAAGACAATATATTCATACCGCATTCAGAGATGATAAAAAGCGAGCTTACAATTAAGAAGCGCTGACTTTTTCCAGCGCAGAGACAATATTCCATATCTGGGTTCTTGCATAAGACTGAAGATTTGCATCATTTGCTATCTCGTCAAGCTCATGCAATGCCTTGTTTAACTTTATAGAAATGTCAGAATCGCCATTAAGAACTCCCATAACAGAATCTATTTTTATTTTTACATTCTTTGGAACAGCGGCATCTGCTTTCAAGTCTTCCAATATGCCGGTTATACTGCCGAAATCGAACTCCTGCACCATTTTCACTTTTCTTTCATCTCGCCTAGAACTTCTTCCTGCAGTTTTTTTGCCCTATCCTTTATGCTGTTTTCCTGCTTTTCTATTGACTTTATCCTTATGCTGAGTGTTTCCTGCTTCTCTTTCAGCTCCTTTTCAAGCGCATCTTTGCTTGAGCTTACCATAATGTTGCCGACTATCTTATAAGCTTCTTTTGACCTGCCAAGCTCGCTTAATGCAGATTCTATCTCAACTAGCTGAACCTGAAACTGCTGTTTTTGCATAAGAAAATTCTGAAGATTCTGCTCTAAAAGCTGCAATGTCTGTATCTTCTCCTGAGTTTTTTTATCCATCTTATCTTGCCTTTATCTTTGTTGCAACTGAGCGCGGCTTGAACAATATCTTTGATCCGCAATAAGGGCATCTGACCCTTTTTCTCATCATATCTTCGCCTATCTTTTTATCGCATGTAAAGCATTTGTATTCTACCATCTTTTCTCCTCTTTCTTTTTCTTAGAGCTCCTGTCTTCAGCATCTTCTGTTTTTTCCACTATCTTGCCTTCTTTCACTTCTTCAGGAATTTCCTCTTCGAATGTTATTCTCTTTGCAATAGAATAAGCCTTGCCTGTAAATTTTGCGCCGCATTTTCTGCATTCCCATATTCCGCTTGCAGCCCTCTTGGCCCTTAAGCTGCTGCAATAGGGGCATTTATGCTTTTTCTTCAGCTCTTCCTCTATCTTAGCAACTTTATAGCGTATCTTTCTTCCATATCTCGCGCCAAAGCGCTTTACCGTCATTACTTTTTCTTCTGCCATTTTGTGAATGGGGCTGCCCGGACTGTCGGAGCCCCTTTAAGCATAATGGAGCTTTTTCGAACCGGGGTCTTCTGGTGCCCTTTGCAACCATTTGCAACCCAAGCCAGAAAGGATAACCAAGCTACCCCACAGCCCCAATTGATAAGTTGTGAAAACGCAGTTTGTTTATAAAGCTTTCGCAGAAAAAAGGCACAAGAAAATTTAAAGTAAACTTTTCAATTGGTAAAAGCGCCGACTACGGCGGTGCGACGGTCAAAACTTCACTGCGTTCAGTTTTGCCCTGCTCGGCAGCCCGAAGGGCGCAACCCCAGCCTCGCCGCACGCCACGTCGGCGCTGACCTGACGGGGGACGTCCCTTACGGGGTGGCAGGTAGCACAAGCGAATGTAATGAGCTTGTGCGTCAGCCGCCGTTGTGGTGGCGTGCGGCGGATATATTTTCAACATTTTACTTTCAAAAAAACAATATTTTTATACTAACTGCGTTCTATCCATCATTATGTTCGAAGATGCAATAAAAGAAAACAAGGTTGAAAATGAGAAGGAAGTTTTTGTAAAGATAGATGCGTTTATCAACAAAATAAAAAAAAGCATTAAAAAAAACAGGATAAAGGCCGTTGTTCAGCTCGGAGGCAGCGCTGCCAAAGGCACTTTTTTGAAGGATTTTGATGTTGATGTGTTTGTAAAGTTTGACCTGAAGTATAAAAGCGAAGAATTATCAGATCATCTGGAAAAGATTTTAAAAAATGCCAGAAGGGTCCATGGCAGCCGCGATTATTTTGAAGTCATTGAAAACAGCATAAACTACGAAATCATTCCTGTTTTGGGCATAAAAAAGCCAGGTGATGCTAAGAATGTAACAGACTTTTCTCCTTTGCATGTCGCATGGGTAAAGAAGCACATGGGCAATCTTAAGAATGATATTTTGTTGGCAAAATTATTCTGCAAAGCTCAGGGCGTATATGGCGCAGAAAGCTATATTGGAGGCTTCAGCGGCCATATAATCGATATTCTTGTGATATGTTACAAGGGATTTTTAAATTTATTAAAGAATTCTCTTGAATGGAAAGATGGCGAAATAATCGATGTAATGCATTATTATAGGAATAAAAGGCTTGACATAAACAAGTCAAAGCTTTCGCCTTTGATTATAATTGATCCTCTGCAGAAAGGCAGAAATGCAGCAGCTGCATTAAGAAAAGAAAGGATAGAGGAATTCAGGGAAGCTGCTGCTTTGTTTTTAAAATCGCCTTCAAAGGATTTTTTTGTTAAAAAGAAAATGGAGATTAAGAAAGGGGCAGTTGTTCTTGAAGCCATTCCGCTGGAAGGGAAAGAAGACATAATAGGAAGCAAGCTATTGAAAGTTTTTGATTTCATTAAAAAAGAAATCGGGCTTAATGATTTCCAGCTGGAAGATTCAGGCTGGGAATTCAATGATAAAAAAACCATCATGTGGTTCTTAGTTAAAAACGGGATCTTAAGCAGGACAAAGATTCATGAAGGCCCTCCGTTAAAGGCAGCAATGCATGCTGAAAATTTCAGGAATAAATATAAGAAAACCTTTATAAAAAACAACAGGATTTATGCGGAAGTTGAAAGAAAATTCATCAATATAGGTGATTTAATAAAAGATTTAATAAAAGCCGGTTATGTAAAAGAAAAGATTAAAAAAATAACCCTCAAATAAAATGGACGCATTAATCAAAGCAATGATCTGGAGCTTCCTGCCGATATCAGAGTTAAGGGGCGGAATTCCTATTGGATTATACGCCGGTCTTAACATCTTTCTCGTTTATTTTGCCTCTGTTATCGCAAATATTCTTGTTGTCCCTGTTGTTTACTTCTTTTTAGGGTACGTACACGATCATTTTATGAAATCCAGGCTCTACAAAAAAACATTTGACGGCTTTCTGGATAGGACAAGAAGAAAAGCGCATAAGAGCATTGATAAGTGGGGCTATATCGGATTAATGATATTTGTCGCAATTCCATTTCCTGCAACAGGAGCATATACAGGAGCCTTGGCAGCATGGTTTTTTGAGCTGGATAAGTGGAAATCATTTTTAGCGATCTCTCTGGGCGTTGCAATTGCAGGGATTATAGTTACCTTGATCGTATCAGGCGGGTTTACAGCGTTTAATTTTTTGGTTAAATAGCGAAGATATTTATTTAGAGGATTAATATGTTTAGTGCCAGTCATTTTATTTCACTTTGTCTTGAGTAACGCTTCAAGTTTTATATTATCAACACCATCCAGCCTGCCGTTCTTTGTTCTTTCTACAATTTTAAAACCCAATTTTTTGAATAAATTCAATGCAACTTTATTAGTGGACCACGTTTCAAGCCAAAGTTTGTTATACCTTTTTGCTGCAAAATATTTCATTGTTAGAGTAATTAAATTCTTCATATAATTTTGTCCTCTGTAGTCTTTATCAGTAACAATATAAGGTATGTATGCCGAATGACGTTTGTTGTTCTTGATGTAAGTAACCGCTGCAATAATATTCCCATTTATTTCAGTATAGTATGATCCGCCATGATTTGCGATAGCTTTAAGGGTATCTATTAAATTTCCCCTGGATGCTAACGGAGGGACAAAATCATTGGAATAACTCAAAATAAATTCTTCTAAGTCTCTAAATGTAATAAATTCGTCTAACCTTCTTGTGGAACTGCTTTTATTCTTGCTTCTCTTTTCATATTGTTTAACCTTATATACCGTTATATCATGATCCATTTTTAATCACCATACAATGAATACATTATAATGCATATAAATTCTCGCTACTCCTTTAAGGGGGAAAGATTTATATATAAGAAATACTTGTTGGTTTGCATGAACACAGAAACACTTGAAAAAGCAGGGCTGACAAAGAATGAGATCAAAGTGTATTTGGCATTATTGGAGAAAGGCGAGTCAACATCAGGCCCTCTTATCAAAGCAATAGGCATCAATAGCTCAAAGGTGTACGAAAGTCTGGAAAGATTGCAAAAGAAAGGCCTTGTAAGTTATGTTAAAAAAGCAAATAAAAAATATTTTCAGGCAGCTGAGCCAGAAAGATTGCTCGACTATATTGACGAGAAAAAGAGGCAGCTCGAAGAAGAAAGAGAAGAAATGCAAAAGATGCTGCCTGAGTTGAAGATTAGAAAGAAAATGTCAGAAGAAGAGCAGCAGGAAGCGACGATCTATCAGGGGTTAAAGGGGTATAAAACAATTTTAGAAAATATGTTGAAGGAATTGAGACCAAATGGCACATATTTGGCATTTGCTTCTGGAATGCTAAAAGAAGTTTTAGGCCCTTATTGGTTCATCTTCCAGAAAAAGAAGAAAGACTTCAATATAAAAGCCAGATGCCTTTGGGATCCTAAAATCAGAAAACAAAAAGATTACTTAAGGGAATATTATGGCGCAGGAAAGTTTATCTCAGAAGGATCTTATTTAAGCCCTGTTGATTTGTGGATTTACAATGATAAAATTATACAGGTCTCTTATGCCACTAAGCCAATCTTTGCTGTTCTAATAAGAAGCAAAGGACTGGCGCAAAGCTACAAAGATCTATTCGAAACAATCTGGAAAATGGCAGAAAAAGAATAAAACCGAAAGCAGAGTCAACGCCTTCGGCTTTGTGTTCCTAGCTTTCAGTTTCTCGCTATGCTCAAAACCGAAAGCTTTATATAATAATTCATTATATTTCATAATAAATTATAATAATTTATAACAAGGAGGCAAAAATGGTGCAGGCGATAATAAATCTAGGGGAATATGAAGACAGGATCTTGACTATTGTAAAGGGCAAGTTCGGGTTTAAAAATAAGTCAGATGCAGTTAATTTTGTAATAGACAAGTTCGAAGAGAATATAGAACCCGAATTAAGGCCCGAGTACATTAAAAAGTTAAAGAGAATAGAAAAAGAAAAAGGCATACCTTTTAAAAATATTGCAGAATTGAGAAAAATAATCGAGGGATAAAAAATGCATTCTTATGAGATTATTCCTTATTTACAAAGAATTCTCAATAAGCTGTCAAAAAAAGACAGGCAATTATACATGCAGGTTTTTAAGAAAATTGAAGAGATCGTAAATTCTTCAGACGTCGAGCATTACAAAAATCTCGAATATGGCATGAAAGATAAGAAGCGGGTTCATGTTGGTCATTTCGTCCTTGTTTTTAAGTTTATCATAGAAGAGAATAAAATAAAATTCATAGATTTTGACCATCATGACAATATTTACAAATAAACAATATAGTTACTTTTTTAAATCAAACTCCATTCTCGACCTTTATGAACAACCTGGAATTAAGAAGGCAGATCTTGCATCTTATCTTCGGCCTTGCTGTTGTCTATCTTATTTACATTGGCGTATTGACAGACATGGCAATTTTCCTGCTCATCATTGTCGGGTTTTTGCTCTCTTTAATAAGCAAATACATCAGGCTTCCACTGGTAGGATGGTTCCTGGACAGGTTTGAAAGGGAAGAAAACATAAAAGCCTTCCCTGGCAGCGGCATGCTGTTTTTTATGATAGGCGCATTGCTCAGCCTAAAATTATTCAATGAAAACATTGCGCTGGCTTCAATAATGATCCTGACAGTTGGTGATTCAATAAGCCACATAATTGGCGCGGAGTTTGGCGTGATACAAAATCCCTTCAGCAACAACGGCAAAAAGCTCGAGGGAACGCTTGTAGGAATTTTAGTCGGCTTTGTAGCGGCATTAGTATTTGTAAGGCCGCTTGAAGCTTTATTGGCATCTGTCGGGGCAATGATCGCAGAAGTCATAGAGCTGGAATTCAATAAAAGGCCAGTTGATGACAACATTGTTGTTCCATTGGCTGCTGGAACGATAATTCTGCTGGTGAGGAAATATTTGTGACTTAAATTGTCACAACCAGCTTATTTTTGCTCTCAGGATATACGGTAACTTCTTCGCCTTTCTTCAGGCCCAGGAAATTTATCAGGGTTTTATTCAGCCTGATGTCCAAAGTCGAGCCAGCCTGGCCTATTTTAGTTTTATATCCCAGACCCCATAAGCCTTTCTCCTTAGCTATTTTGGTTATTTCCCTTGATGTTCCCTCGCTGAAATAAGTCTCATTGCATTTATTGCAAACTCGCGCTGGAAATTTTCCCAAGCTTACGCCATAAAGCGAATAATCTACTTTCTTATCAACCATTCTCCCGCCGCATTCCCAGCATTTGTCTTCTTCTTTCATATTCTCACCTTTATTTTTCAACAAAAACAGTTTTAATTCTATAAACATCGCCTCTTTTCTTATAAGCGACTTTGATGTAAGTGTAAGTTGCCAGATAACCGTCTGTTTGCCTTGTTTTTGAACCCATTTTTATCGCATTTATTATCTGGTCTTCGTCAATGCCTTCTATGTCCATCTTCTCTTTTGCATGCCTGCTGATCTCTAATATCAATGAAATCCCTCTTTTATAATTATTTGTAATAATAAGTAAGTATAAGTTATATATAAATCTTTCTTTTATTTCATTGGAAATATTTGTGAAGTTATTCCTAGAAGAATACTCTATGGCTCTGTTGATCCCAACAGCAAAAGCAGGTCATAAACGAAAGTTTTAAATAGTTCTAATTTATAACATAAGTTATATGATAAAACCGATTGTTCATAAAAAATACCTTAAGTTATACAAAGAAACTGCAGAAAGAAAAATAAGCGAGGTCTTATTTAGATTCCCTGAGAAAGAGTTTAGCTTAAACGATTTAGCAAGAGAAGCAAGCGTAGCAAAGGCAAATATTGGAAATATTTTGGGCAGCTTTCAAGAAGCGGGTTTGATAACTATCGAGAAATTAACTAAGATATGGAGAATAAAAGCGAATCAGGCGAATTTGTTCTATAGAAGAAACAAAATAGTCTATAATCTGGCCGCAGCATATAATTCTGGAATAGTTGAATTTCTTGTTGATTATTTCAAGAATCCAAAAGCATTGGTTCTTTTTGGTAGTTTCAGAAAAGGAGAAGATTTGTCCAATTCAGATATAGACATTGCCGTGGAGTCTGATGAGGCTAAAGACTATAAAATTATGGAATTAAGAGAGCTATCAGAATTTGAGAAGATTTTTGGAAGAAAAATACAGATACATTTGTTTAGCAGAAAAAATATAGACATTAACGTATTCAATAATATTGCAAATGGCATTGTTTTGTGGGGATTTTTAGAGGTGAAAAAATGAAAAAAGAGTTTATAGATTTATGGCTCAAAACAGGAATAATAAGAATCAGGCAAAAAGATAATGAAAAAATTAAGTCCATGATAAATTCCGCCGAAATCAATGCAAAGGTCGCAAAAACTATTCAATTGGATGAGAATAGTGCAACATTAATTTTCCGGGAAATTTATGAATCAATAAGGCAATTAGGAGATGCTGAATGGTGGCTTCTTGGATATGAGCCATCAAATCACGAAATAAGCTTAGAAGCATTAAAAGAAATGGATATAAAGGAAAAAATAAAGCTGAATTCACTTGACAGATTCAAAAAAACAAGGCACGATATAAATTATAGGGGATTTAGGTCAACAACTTCTCAGGCAGAAGAAATTTTAGACTTCTGGAACAAATGCGGAGAGGAGATAGTTAAAGTTTTAAGGAAAGAATTAGGAGAAAAGGATGAAGACGAAAAAATTAACCCGCCTTCTTGATTTAGTTGTTGCTTCTATTTGTGGCCCAGCACACTTAACATCATCACAATCTTTATAAATAATAGGGTGTTTTTTCTATTTCTATGCAGACATTAACTGAAACTTTAAAGAAAACATTCATTGAAAACAAAGATCCGTTCACAGACATCTTCGGTCAGGAAGCTGTAAAAAAGCAGGTAAAGTCAGCCCTATTAATGGACCGCCACATCATAATTGTCGGGCCTCCAGGAATTGGAAAGACAACATTGGCTAAAAATATTTCAAAGCTTCTTCCAGTTATTGAAGTTAATGACTGCGGCTTTAACTGCACCAAAGACACTCCACTCTGCCCAAAGTGCAAAGCAGGCGATAAAGCAAAAACAAGAAAAATCAAAGGAGAAGACCGTTTTATAAGAATACAGGGGTCTCCTGACCTGACAGCAGAAGACTTATTGGGCGACATAGACCCAATCAAGGCATTGAAATTCGGGCCGTTAAGCATTGAAGCATTCACGCCTGGAAAAATATTCAAGGCAAACAACGGAATCCTTTTTTTTGATGAAGTTAACAGATGCCCTGAAAAGCTGCAGAACGCATTATTGCAGGTCCTCTCTGAAAAAAAAGCAACCATCGGCAGCTACGATGTTGATTTTCCCGCTGATTTCATTTTTATAGGCACAATGAATCCTGAAGACGTAAGCACAGAAAAGCTGAGCGATGTCTTTGTGGACAGATTTGATTTCATATATATGTCATATCCTGAAAATCTGGGAATAGAAAAGAAAATCGTAAGGGAAAAAGGAAGATCCTTGGTTGAATTCCCGGAAGAATTATTGGATTTAGTCATCCAGTTTGTAAGAATTCTGAGGGAAAGCGAAAAGCTTGAAAAGCACCCTTCTGTAAGGGCCTCTATCGGGCTTTATGAAAGGGCGCAGAGCAATGCATTCCTGGCTAAAAAGAAAAAAGCCGATTTTGATGATGTGAAAGAAGCGGTTGTTTCCGTCTTGAGCCACAGGATGGAATTAAAGCCAAGCGTCAAATATCTGCAAAGCCCTAAAGAATACATTGAAGAGCAGTTCAGCAGCTTTTCTGACCGAAATCTGGAAGAGATTGAAAAAGGTGGTTACCGGTAATGTAGGTATTTCTGTTAAAGAGTTTTCTAAAGCAGAGGAATTAAGCGGCGGCCTGGAAAAGCAAAATGAAGAAGATAAATTAATGCATTCTGTTCTTCAGGCGGATAAAGACGCAATAGATGATGGAAAAATAATATCAGATTCAATAAACCAGGGATTAAATTCTTTCACCCCTGATTTGATGTTCGATAAGATAGTCAGCAATTATTCTTTGGCTAAGCAGCTTTTCGGCGAGAGCATAATAAGGGCCATAGCAGGCTATGACCCCAGATACATTGAAAGAAACATAAAGATCCCGGAATTCCAGAGGGAATTAAAAGAAAAAAAGCTCGTTGATGATGAGGGAGCAATAAGCGACAAAGGCATCGAGCTTGCTTCTTTGGTTCTGTACACTGAAGAATTAGACAACCTGATGCCGAAGGGAATTTTAGGTGAAAAAATCCATAAAAAGCAATTCATCTACGGCGATGCAGAAGATGTCGAATCTTACAAAAGGGGCGCCCGCTACCGCGACTTGGCAATCAAAAAAACAGTAAAGACCGCAATAAGAAGAAGCCATGATTCTATTGATGAAAAAGATCTTAAAATTTTTGGGAGAAAAGCAAGGGGAAGCGTTTATATCATCTACGGCTTAGACAGCTCTGGCAGCATGAAAGGAAAAAAGATTGAAATTGCAAAAAAAGCAGGCATTGCCCTCGCTTACAAGGCAATCAATGAAAAAGACAAAGTCGGCTTAATAGCTTTCGGAACAGAATTGAAGGCAGTTGTAGCCCCTACAGCTGATTTTCTGATGCTGATAAAAGAAATAACAAAAGTAAGGGCGTCAATGGAAACAAACATAACAGCTACAATAAAAAAAGCAGTTGAACTATTTTCAGTCAAAAACGCAACAAAGCATCTGATCTTATTGACAGACGCTTTGCCGACAGTCGGCAAAAATCCTGAGGAAGAAGTTTTAGAAGCAGTTTCCCTTGCAAGAAGCAATAATATAACAATATCCATAATAGGCATAGGCCTTGACAATAAAGGAAAAGAATTAGCAGGCAGGATTGCAGAGATCGGAGAAGGAAGGGTGTATGTTGTGAAAGATCTGGAAAAACTGGACAAGATCATTCTTGAGGAGTATTATAGTCTGATTTAGGGTGTATTTCTAATAAGATATTCATTGTCCTTAGCTCAATATTATTAGTTCCAAGATGCTTTATTACCCTTCCTGGCAATTTTATTGCATTCTCCTCTATTTTTGTCGCTTCTATATTTCCGCAAAAAAGCCTTTTATAATGCCTGGCCAATGCTTTCGGCATTATTCTTGAAAATCCCTCTTCCCTTGCATATTGTTCATAGCCATCCATTATAACAACATAATTAGTTTCCCGCTCCCTGCACCAAATATAGAGTGTAGCTCCGTTGTGGGGAAGATAATTATATCTGATGGTATGCGGGATTACCAATTTATTTCCATTGATTCTGATTCTTGAATTACCTGCCATACTATCGCAAATATCAATACATTTATAAAATTTTACATAAAAATAAGCTTATGAAGCTCTTTGCATTCGGAGACACGCACGGAAACAGCAGGTTTATGCATATTGTAGTCAGCAAAATAAAAAAAGAAAAGCCAGACTTGATTCTTTGTTCAGGTGACCTTTCCATCTTTGAAAATGGTTTGGAAAAAACTCTGAAAACATTAGACGAGCTTAAAATATTGACTTTGGTTATCCACGGCAATCATGAAAGCGAGAATGCATTGAATCATTTGTGCTCAAAATTAAAGCAAGTAAAATTCTTCCACAAGAGGGGTCTGAAGATGGGCAATTACTTTTTCTTCGGCTTTGGCGGAGGCGGATTTTCAATGGTTGACAAGGAATTTGAAAGGACTGCAAAAAAATTCAGAAAAACAATAAAAGATGAAAAAGTTGTTCTTATAACGCACGCTCCCCCTTACAGGACAAAGCTTGACAGAATAGCGGGAATGCATCACGGCAACAAGTCAATAAGCCACTTCATTCATGAAATTAAGCCTGTTTTGGCGATTTGCGGCCATCTGCACGAGAACTCAGGAATGCATGATAAGATCGGAAAAAGTTTAATTATAAACCCCGGGCCAATGGGAAAGGTAATTAAGATTTAAGGACCGTAATTCTTACCCCTCAATTTATCCACATCCTCTCTTAATGAGCTTATTAATTTTATTAACTCTCCCCTTTCTTTCTGATATTCTTTTTCATCCACCTTGTTCTTCATAACAATATCCGAACTTTCCTCTATTTTGCTTAACTTTGGCAAAATAGGAGCATATTTTTCCCTGTCTGCAGCCATATCAGTTTGCAGATCTTGAATATTTTTTTTGATAGTGTTTAATATAGAATAATCAGCCTCAATGCGCGCAACTCTCTCATCGAGAACACTCGCTATTTCATAAATCTCGTCAATTCTCTTTAACACAGGCACATTAGCTTCAGCTATTTTTAAATCAAGGCTTTTTCTTGCCTCTTTAATCTGGGCAGTCACTCTTGTTTCATACTCCTTGGTTTTTGTTTGAGCTGTGTCCACATCCTTCATTATATTTGTGCCACGAAAATAGAAATAAAGGCTAAGCGTTATTACTGCCAAGCCAAATACCACGCCAATCGCCATCAAAGTTCTTTTATATTGTTGCTTAAGCTTCTTATCATAGCTATCAATGGCAATGCCAATTTTAGACAGTCCTTTATCAAGTTCGGATAATTCTTCTTTATAATGAGGAAACTTTGCAAGCCACATTGCAAGCTCATCCAGCCGCTTTTTGATGTTGTCATTTATTTCTGATGTTAGCGCTCTTTGAAATTTTTTCTTTCCATCAATGAATTTTTTTAGTTCAGGGCATTCAAATCTATAATTTTGTTTTAATTCTTGTATTTGTTGCACATAACCATCCAGTTTTCCTTTCGCTTCTGATTTTTCATCTCGAGTTTTAGCTTCCAAGAATTCTTTTTCAGCAGCGTTTAGGTTTATAAATAAATCCAAGGATTTACACTCATATTTCGTTCCTAGATTTTTTTCCTGCTCTATTGATTCCTGGATGTCTGTTGTTGCTTCTACTCTTTCCTGTAAATTTTTAGCGTTAAAAAATTTACTTTCAAAAGAAGCGACATCTTTAGTTAAATTTAAAAGACGGTCTATTTCTTGTGTGTCCCCCCCTTCTGCCATACACTGCGGAATTGTTTTCTTCTTTATTAATTTTTTCTATTTTTTAGTGATAAATCGAAAGGTCTATATAAGATTTTAAAATGAAAAAAGATATGAACTGGCCTGATTTGGAAGATAATGCTATCAAAAAGGACAAAGGTAAGGAAGGCAAGAAGAGTTAACTATGGGTGTTATATTAAGATTGTACGTATAATGGAATACTTTGTTTGTATAAGTTTGTCAATGCTCCCTATTGTTCGACTATCAGTTATTAATAATACGCCATCTATTCTCGAATTTCCCTCTTGTTTTTTGCACTCATCAGTTTTAGTTTTATATTCCAAAAATTTATTTAATAATTTAGCTTTCTCCACAGAATGACTGAAGTGTATATTAAGGGAGTCAACAACAGGGTAATCTGTATCAAGAAGCTTATATTTGTCATCAGGACGCTCCTTTGTCCCGCGTTGCTCTGTCGCTATAACTCCTCTGATTTTTTCTTTTAAATTGCCTGTACTGTTAGGAATATCGTGGTTAGAAACAATAGTTTCAATTGGTTCTTTTGCTGTCGATTGGCTCAAACAAAGGCCTAAGTCTTCTTCTAATACTGCCAAATATATCTTAAAATTTCGATTGTCTTCATCCAAGCTAACCACCAAAGAAATGAAAATCCCTTTAATTTAAGAATTTTTCTATTTTGAAGTAGCTACTTTTAAAGTCCTACCCTTGCTATTCTCTTTCATCATCAGCACAACCCTCGAATTCTTCTTCTCATCAACTATTCTATAGCCGCTATGCTTAGCAATCTTCTTGGCGAAATCATTTAACTCTTCATGCAAAGGCATATTCTTTATCTCAAGCCTCTGCTGAGAATAGCCGACAAACATGTATGCTTTGCATTCCACAAACAAGGGTCTGGATTTTTTTATTAATTCCGCATAAAGCTCTGGTTCAATCATGTTGATGCCTTTTACCAATGTCAATCTTATTGTTGATCTCTTGAATTTTTTCAATAACAGCAAAGACTCTTTTATCCTTTTCCACCCGTATTTTATCAATGGCTTGCATGCTTTCTCATAAGTTTTCTCATCAGGGGCCGGTAGGGTTACGTAAATCTGCGTTGGCTGTGTTTTATTTTTTAGTAATTTATTTAACATATCCGGATTTGTCCCGTTTGTGACTAAAAAACTAGTAATATTTCTTTTACCAAGCTCCTTTATCAGTTCAGGCAGTTTAGGGTATAAAGTAGGCTCCCCGCTAAGCGATATTGCAAAATGCAATGGCCTTTTTGATTCGTAATACCTTAAAGCATCTGTTTTCTTGTTTCCGCCAAAACCTTCAGAATATTTTATATGCGCTTTAATGCAGGTTTCAATTATGAACTCAGGATCATCAATCTTTCCGCTAAACTTCGGCTCTGTAAATCCTATATCCCGCCAGCACCATTGGCAGCGATGAGTGCAGGCTGTTAGAGCAGGAGTCATCTGAACACAGCGCCATGATTTGATGCCGTAAAATGTGTTTTTATAGCAAACATCCTCGCAGACAATCGCCTTTTTAGCCCATTCGCATACTTTGACAGCAGAATGCCTGCCAACCAGGCGATAGCCCTGCTTTTCAAGATCCTTTATTTTTTCCTTTGACAGCATATTTTTCTGAAAAACAACAATCTATTTAAATGTTTAAGGCATAAAGGAATCCGAGGAATCCGAGGTGTTTAAAGAGCCTGGCGCAACAGTGAAGGAATTGGATTTAAGCAAAGTAACTGTATGGATCGATAAGGCATTGGAAACAGCAAATGATCTCCAGGAGAGAAAATATCCAAGGGAAACTCCTGAAAAAGCAATTATCATACTGCAGAACATTGAAGAAGGCATTTTGTGGAACATAACTTATGTCACGAGAGCATTTAATACGTTAAATATAAAAGTTGATGCAATAACAGGAAAGATAATATCTGATAAATTGACTAATCTGATGCAGTTCAGGGCGTAGTTTATTTTAATTTTTTATTTAGCTCTAAAACTTTCCTGGCAACATCCTTGAAATTTATGTCTTTTATATATATTTCTGAAAATGCATCAACTGCCCCCCTAATATCGCCTTTGAGCAGCCGTATATTGCCCAATTCATAAAATGTTTCTAAGGTCAGCTGCTTTAGCACTTTATTCTTTGAAACTTCACCCAGCATATTTACAAAATGTTTCTCAGCCAGATCATAAAGCTGCATCTCAACAAACGCCTTTCCCATTAATATGCTTGCTTTATTTTTTTGGCCTTGCTCTATGTACTCTTTTTGCAGCTCAAATATGGCTTTTTCTATTAAGCCATGGTTTTTGGTTATCGTTCCTAAATAAAAACAGCCCTCCCCTAATTTTAGGTGCAATTCAGGAGCTGCAGTTGGTATTTTACCGATAAGTTTAGAATATCCTTCTGCAGCTATTTCCCATTTATTTTTTATCATTTGGTCTAATTGTGCTTTAAGGCCATCATTTGGCTCTTTTTGCATTTGCTCTTCTAATTGGGCGATCTTATTGTCTTCTTTTTCAATTTTCAATTCAACAATTGACTTATCTAAAGTATAATCGCCGCCAAGGCTCTTTCCTCTTTCAAGTATAGCTACTGCTTCATCATATTGGCATATGCGCTTTTGTAAACCAGAAATTTCAATTACTGCAGAAAGCCTCTTTTTGCCATTCTCTTTCTCATTCCCAACAATAAGCTCCAGTTCAGAAATTTTCTTAAGAATTTCTTCTTCGTTTTTAGGTGTTTCACGGGCTTTTTCTAACTCATCGCTTTTCCCTGGAGCCTTTTCAACCTGTCTAAAATTCTGAGCTTGTTCATACTTTTGAGCGGTTATTAGCGCATCTAAGCCATCAATTTTTTTCCTAACATCCTGCTGCTCTTTTGATGTATCGTATTTATTAAAAGCTTCTTTGGCTTCCCGGTATTTTTTCATTTCAAAATAAGTTAGGGCCAGCTCCTTTAATATCAACTCATTGTTTCCTACATGTTCTATCATGTCCGAGAATGTATAAACTGCAGTATCATTAAAGCCAATTTCTTTAGCTGTTTTTCCTAATTTAAACAAAAGTGATATGTCATAAGGGTTTTCCTTTAAGAGCTCCTCGCAGTTTTTCATAACTTCAAACTGGCTCATTTCTCTGAAAATCATGTTAATCTTCTTTGAATCAATGTGTTTTTTTACCAACTCTGCTGATTTTCCCCTGAACTGCGGCGAACTGCGACAGTTCTCCCTGTACTCTTTCCTGGCTTCGCTATCAGAAGGATTCAATTCCAAATACTGCCTGTAGCTGTCAAATGAAATAGAATAATTTCCTTTAGTAAAATCTTCCCTTGCCTTTTTTAAAATGTTTACAGGCTCTTCCATTTACATTATTACTACTTTTAAGTTTATAAACTTTTCCTTTTAGTTTTCAAAATCTTTAAATATGATGGAAAATCTGAATCAAAAATGAATGTCAAACTCGGCCCAGGCGGAACAGCAGGATTGGGCAATATTGAAGGAATAAAACACGCAAAAGATCATGGGCTGACAGCATTAGAAGTTGAATTCACATACGGCGTCAACATGACGAATGAGACTGCAAAACAGACTGGCGCTCTTGCAAAGCAGCTTAACATTGATTTAAGCGTCCATGCCCCTTATTATATCAATCTCGTTTCTGAGGAAAAAAAGAAAATCGAAGCCTCAAAGAAAAGAATATTGAATAGCTGTGAGCGCGCTCATTATCTTGGTGCAAAATACGTTGTCTTTCATGCCGCATTCTATGGAAAACATCCAAAAGAAGAAACTTTTGTTTTAGTAAAAAAAGAAATAGAAGAATTGCAGAAAACAATAAAACAAAATAAATGGAACGTAGCTTTAGCGCCTGAACTGACAGGCAAGCACTCCGCATTTGGCGATCCGGATGAATTAATAAAATTATCAAAAGAAACAGGCTGCGCATTCTGCATTGATTTCGCGCATTGGAAAGCAAGGAACAACGGAGATCCAAGATACGATGAACTGTTCAGGAAATTGAAAGGCATTAAGCACATTCATTCCCACTTCTCAGGCATCAACTACACGCTAAAAGGCGAAAGGAGCCACAAACTTACCGAAGAAAAAGACATAAAAGAGCTTCTGAGCTATATCAAAAAATACAATATAGATATAACTATTATAAATGAAAGCCCGGATCCATTCGGGGATTCTATTAAAACGAAGAGGATTTTAGGCAGGATTTAATTTTTCTTTCTCTTTCTCATTAACTTCCATTAATTTTTCCAAACCGGCAGTAGGGCAAGTTATCTTTCATGCTTTCCTGTTCTAACTTCTTAACTAAGTTATCAACATACTCAGGATTATTGCCCAGCGCTTTATACCAATTTTCCCATTCAATCTCTTCTTTTTTATCCATTTTTACCTCCTAATTGGCTTTTTATAGCTGCCCAACATCCTTAATTCCGCGGGGTTTTTCATGATATAGTGCCTGATCAAATCTATTGCGTTTGCAACATGGCCGTCTTTTTCATGGCCATCAACATCTATGTAATGTATTACGCCCCATATGCCATCGGTTCTAGGGTATATTGTAGTCTTTATATTGCCGCCGTTCAAAATCCTTTTTATCCCATTCAAAAATTCCGGCTCGTCATTTTCAGGATGTAATGCAAGGCATGTTACATCGTTGCCTGTTGGCTCTGTTTTGCAAATTTTTGAGATCACTGCGAATATTGTTTTATTTTTCTTAACCACGTCTCTGTCAGTAATTTCAAGGCCATATTCCTTCAAAGCAGCTTCAGAGCCAATTGCTGCCGCATAGCGCATTTTTTTCATCGCAATTAATTCAGCTGCCTGCGCAGTGCTTGATGCCCCTTCTCTTTCAGCATTAGGATAATGCTTATCAAGGTAGCGAGAGCATTGCCTCAGCGCTTGGTCGCAGGATATTATCTTCTCAATTTTTGATGCATTATGCATTGTCCCAATGCAATGCACTATGTCTAATACAATTGTATCTGTAATCCTTACATTATCTGTGTTTCTCAAATGCATTTTGCTGTTGTACTCCCACAGGCAATCTAATGTTTCATTAACAGGCCCTCCAATCTTATTGAATGTTGGCGCAATTCCAACATTTTCCTTCATTCCATTTATCGATTTGAATACCTGTGTTATTGATTTGTAAAAAATAATTTCAGCATTCCGATCATATTTTTCTGCTGCTTTTTCCGTATAGGTGCCCTTAGGCCCCAATATTGCGATTTTCATAATAATACCTCCGATTAGTTTTATTTGACATTGCATGATCTTATTTTTTCAGAATTCCCTTGTTTTTGCCCCAGAATATTATGGCTTTTCAGGCCAAGAAAGATATGGAAGCATTATATCAAGAGATGCAGCTAATAAAAGAATTCAAAGGTAAAGTATACAATATCGTGCATCATATTCTATGGAAAACAAAGCCTGTTAATAAGCTTTTCTTTTTTTAAACACAATAATTCCGAATTTAATACTTTACAATTGCGGCCCCAAAGCTGTAGCCGCCGCCAATAGCAGTCATCAGAATCATATCGCCTCTTTTGATCTTTCCTTCTCTGGCATGCTTGTCCAAAGTTCTTGGGATTGAGCCGCCCGAGATGTTGCCTTCGTCACGGATTGTCACAAGCATCTTCTCAAACATGCCGAGCTCTTTAGCCACATCTTCTATTATGCGATAATTCGCTTGATGCGGAATGAGCCAATTAATATCTTCCTTTTTTAAATTATTTTTTTCCAAGACAATCTTTGCAGCATTAATCATTGCATTGACTGCTCTTCTCATAATCAAAGGTCCGCCAGGCATGTGCACCAGCTCATCTTCTTTGCTCTCATTTAGCTTTATGTGATCAGAATATTCGCTGCCTATGTAAGGCATATACAGCACTCCGTTGATTGATTTTTTCAACACAGCTGCACCAGCGCCATCGCCCCATAAAACAGCGGTTTTCGGGTCATCAAAATCACTAACCTTTGACAATGTTTCGCTCGAAACAACAAGAACATTATTAGATGCGCCGGATTTTATGGCATTATAAGCATTCCACAATCCATAAATAAAACCAGAGCATGCTGTGTTTATGGGAAAAGCAATCGCCTTGCCATTTCCAATTAAATTTCCAACTTCAAGAGCAGGATTTGGTATTTTGCTGTGCGGAGTGAATGTATTTAATATAATTAAATCAATATCCGAAGCATTCATATTTGCAGCTTCTAAGGCATTTTTAGCAGCATTGGCGGCCATCTCTTCTGTTGTTTCTTTATTAGAGATATAATATTTGTCTTTAAACAGATTAGCTATTTCAAGCCAAGAAAGTCTCTTTTTGTTGGTAAAATGGCTAATAACCAAATCATTTATTTTAAGCCAAAAAGGCATTCTTCTTACATCGCCTGCATAATGTCTTTTTTCAACGCCAGTCAGATTCTTTGCCCATTTGCAGAAATCTCCTGATTTCTCATAGTCATAATTTCTAACTAACTTTTCCAATTCTTTATTATCAACAACCCTTTCTGGAAGATAAGAGCCAGTTCCTGCAATAGAAATATTTTCCATTTCAATGAAAAACTCAGAAACATTTAAATATATTTCGCTATTTCAGAATGGTGATGAGCAGAAGAGCTGTTGTAACCGGGCTAGGCGTAATTTCGCCTTTAGGCAATGACATCGAAACCTTATGGGGCAATTTAATAAATGGCGTTTCTGGCGTTGATAAAATAACAAGGTTTGACACATCAAAATATGAAACACAGATAGGGGCTGAAGTTAAAGGATTTAATCCCGAAAATTACGGCATAACTGCAAAAGAAATCAGAAGATTGGATTTATTCTCGCAGTACGCGCTGGCAGCCGCGCATCAGGCAATTAACAATTCTAGTTTAAAGCTGGAAGAAAAAAACCATGATATTGGTGCAATAATTGGCAGTGGCGTTGGCGGTCTCGGCACAACAGAAACGCAGCATGATGTTTTAATGCAGAAAGGCCCTGGCAAGGTAAGCACTTTTTTAGTGCCGATGATGATGATCAATGCGGCATCTGCTCACATCACGCTAAAATATAACTTAAATGGCCCTTCAGAGAATATTAGCAGCGCATGCGCCTCAGGCAATAATGCAATTATTGAAGCTTATCGTACAATATCAGATAATGATGCTGATGTAATGATCACCGGCGGAGCAGAAGCGGCAATAACAAAGCTGGCATACGCAGGATTTTGCCAACCAAAAGCCATGTCGAAGCGTAATCATGATCCTAAAAAAGCATCGCGCCCATTTGACGAGAAAAGAGACGGATTCGTGATGGGTGAAGGATCTGCCATACTTGTTCTTGAGTCGCTTGATCATGCGCTGGCTAGAAATGCAAAAATATATGCTGAAATAATAGGTTATTGCAACAATTCAGATGCTCATGATATAGTTGCTCCGCATGAAACAGGAGAAGAAGCAGCACTGGCAATGCAGCGAGCAATTAATAAATCAAAAATAAAGCCTGAAGAAGTTGATTATATCAATGCCCATGGCACATCCACAAGGTTAAATGATAGAATAGAAACAATTGCAATAAAAAGAGCTTTTGGCAACTATGCCTATAAAATCCCAATCAGCTCAACCAAATCAATGACGGGCCATCTTCTTGGAGCAGCAGGCGGGATAGAGGCAATAATATCCATACTAACAATTCAAAGAGGCATCATTCCACCGACAATAAACTACGAATTCCCCGATCCAGAATGCGATCTTGACTATGTCCCAAATATTGCAAGAAAGAAAGAAGTTAAAATTGCAATGTCCAATGCCTTCGGCTTCGGCGGCCATAATGCAGTTGTTGTTTTTAGGAAATACGATGGCTAAGACAAGAATTTTAGTGCAACATTCAATGAAGCCGAATAAATGGAAAGATTAAATTTTTCGAGTCATGATAGAGCCGTGCCGTTAAGTTTATAAATAAAATTGTATTCTTATAGAAAAAGAAAGGGGTGTAAAATAAAACACTCCAGAGAGTTCTGGAGATTATTGGAGGAATGTAAAATGGACATAGCAGAGATTAAAGCGCATTATACTGCGAAAAGGTTAGAAGAAGTAGCTAAAAAATTATCCAAATCAGACGCTCTTAAGATGTATGGTACAATGGAATCAATTGCGAGAATAATCGTAGGAGAAGCTGCTTTTTGTGCAGCAACTGCTACAGACAATGAATTAAAAAAATTAGCAAAAGAACATTTGGGAGAAGCTAGTGTTTGGGCTGATTATTTGGCGCAACAAGAAGCGGAATATCGAGAATAATTTTTCTAACACACCTTTCTTTTTCTTTTAACTTTATTTAAGGCTCGGCACGGCGAGTAATAATTGAACATAACGTTTGTTATATTCGTTTTTGCGAACAAGTGGAGCGAAGCGGAACATTGTGAGTGAAAACCGAAAATCATAATAACGGAATTTAAGTTTACATAAATGGAGTTTATATGATTTTCGAGTTCGGACGGAGGCGCAAGCTAAATTAGTAAATTATTTTTTGTGTTTTATTCCCATCCTAATAATCAAATAAACTAAAAGATAGATAACTATAAGAAAGATAACCGTTTCAGCAATAATAAATAAAGATTGTGGCATTGTTTCTGGTTTACCATAAATTAAAAGCATAATATTTGGGATTAAGAGTATAATTATTAAGAATATAACTAAAGATAAAGGAAATTTTTCTTCTCTTTCTTTTGGAAATTCTTTGGTTTTTACACTCTTTATTAAACCGACTATACCTATAATTGCGAATATGACTAAACTTATATAAAAGAAGTAATGCATATTAATTACTGGAAATGTTTTAATTGAGTAAATTAATACAAAAAGAACAATTAGGAATATTAACCATTCTTTCCAGTTAAGATTTTGAAGTTTCTTCTTTTTAGTTATCCACATATAAGTGTATAGTAAGAGACCCATAAAGGTTATAGTGTATAATGCTATATATCCAAAGAAGAAAAATAAAATTGCTAGTATCAATGCAACTATAATAAAAGTTATCTTAAATTGTTTATTTGATCCCATATTAAAAAAGTTTAATGGAATAGGTATATAAAATTTACTAAAAAGCGCCGGAGTCCGAATTAGACATAACGATGTTATGCGAGTTTTCTGAGCCCAGCTGGAAAAATCGTTTTTATTTTTTCTCTGTGGCGAAGAAAACCAAAAATTTAAGTTAAGAGCATCACGGAATGAAATGGAGTGAGTGAGGGACATTAAATTTTTGAGTTGAAAAAGGGCAAATTTATATCATAGAGTGTTAGTGATACATTGAGTTAAAGAATAAAGGTAAGAATTGTTATTTATGGAAGATTAGTGTTGAATTGGATAATTATTTTTGAGCAAGACATATAAGTTAGCTACGTCTCGAATATCCCCCTTAGTTAGTTGATAGCCTTCTTTTGTATTAGGTAGCATATTGTCTGGTAAGCCATTTCCTTGAGATCTTTTAATCATAGATATCTTAAGTTCGCTATCACAACAAAGGAAAATTAATCTTCCTTTATCTGATTTTTGTCCATAATTCTTTCCGCGTATCATAAATGAGGTGTCTGATTTAACACCATCTAGATTAAAACTTAATTTAGCTAGTAAATCTATTGCTTCCTTATTAGATGCCCCATCACTACCACATCCAATAGCTATAATAGGATTCATCAATTCTTTCGATTTAGTGTTATTGGCATATAGTTCTAAATTAATATAGAATCTTTGGAGGCAGATAAGACTTAATACATCAGCACCATGTGGATTTGGATATGAACGTAGAGTAAATTCAGGCGCACCTATAACAACTAGTTTACTTTCTTTATTAATTAACTCTTCAAGTTGTTTATCTTTGCACATATCTTGAGGTATTATATGGCCATCCTTACAAACCCTAGGGTCCCCAATTACTGTGACAAAATAGGCCATTACATTACCGGGTGTTAATAAACCATCAGTTTGATTCATTTTAAGCAACTTAACTAACAGGAATCATTTGAACTTTATAAATCTTTTTAGTAATGTTTTAAATAGTAACAATTCTTGCCATTTACACTAATTTGCCCTTTTTCAATTTTGCATAACGATGTTATATACCCCTACCCGATTTTTCCCTCCAGCGAACGAAAGTGAGCTGAGAGATGGAAAAATCTGGGTGCAAGGTTGAGCATTTTTTCCAGCAGGAAAAAAGCGGAGAAGTCGAGAAAACGGCTTCTTAAAGGACGTAAGTCCATTTAAATAAATTAATCAAGGAATGGAAAATTATACTGACTTAAAAGTAGTTAAAAACCGAAAGATTTATAAAGTGCTTCTTATTAACAAATTCACAATGATACTAAGATGTATTGATATGGAAGAAAGAGAAGCACGAATTCGTGCAGAAAGAGAAGCAGGCAACTTTGGTTTTACACCAGAATCTGCAAAATATAATCTGCCTCAAATAGATTATCAAACAGGAATTACAAGACCTGTAGAGGTGCATGTGCCTGCTGTTGCTAAATATTTGAGACCTATAGATGAGAAAAAAGAAGCACAATCTTTAGGATTGAAATAATTTTCCATTCCACTTTTATTATTAGCCGTTTTCTCGATTGTATATAACATTGTTATGCGAGTTTTCTGAGCCCAGCTGGAAAAATCGTTTTTGATTTTTCCCTGTGGCGAAGAAAACCAAAGGTTTAAGTTCCGAACATCACGGAATGGGGTGAGTGAGGGACATTAAATTTTTGAGTAATTTTTAGGGGCGTAATAGTGAGCGTCAGCGATACATTAGTTTATAGAAGTTAAGGGGCTTTGGCGTCTCTTGAGAAATGTGTGTATTAACTTATGGGTGGTAAAAACCGAAAGGTTTAAATATACCCTTGCTTTTTTTATAAAATGATTAATTTAGGCGAAATATTTTTAGAGGTTTTATTTGATAAAATCGATAAGACTGGAAAATATGAACTATTAGAACAAAAAGAAGTTAAATCTATTTGGGATCTTGAGAGTCAAGTAATTGAGAATCCTGAATATAAACCATTTGAATTTAAAAGAACAGCTTCTGAGGTATGTTCACAAGGTAGTTGCATGCCATTAGAAGAAGCTATTAAACAATTAAAAATTTATTATAATCAACCCCTACTTCTTGAAAGAGCGCATAATCTTGCTAAGTTTGATACTTATACTAGAACGGGTCCAAATATAAATGAAAAACAGAAATTCAGATTAAACACACCAATATTATGGGGAATTTTTAAATATAAGGGAGGGGTAGAGACCCTTAAACATTATATATCTGCTATGTTACATAAAGTCGATCTGAAACAAGAAGATAAGATAATGCATGGTATATATTTTTCTGAATTAAATTTAAAACCAGAGATTATAAAAAAAGAGTAGAAGAGGTTAAATTAAAGCCAAAGCCCCCTTTCTGTATTTAGCCCCTAAAAATTATTTTGCATAACGATGTTATATTTCCGAGCCTCGCAAAATGGGACATTTTGCAGAGATGCGAGGCAAGGATTTCCGCAGAAATCCGCAGAGTTATGACGCAGGCGT
>JACPBO010000038.1 GCA_016180285.1 Candidatus Woesearchaeota archaeon | reverse complement strand
CAAAATAGTCGGCTGCCGGTGATGTTTTAAGCACAGATGTTATTACTTTTTTCATCACATCCTTTCCAATGACATCTTCAAGTGTTATTTTTGGTTCGTAAGATAATAATCCTGCCAATCCTGACGGGCTGCTTTTTCTAAGCGCAAATTGTATATCTTCTTCATCTATCTTAGATCTTTTATTGTGTTCTCTAAATGTATTTGCTAAACTGATAACATGAACCAGATCTGCTGGCGTATATCCCTGAGTTTTATTAGCTATTGATTTAACAACATCCTGCGGTAATTTAGAAACAACCTTCATGATCTCAACTCTGTCCTTATAGTTGGGGACAGGAAAATCGATGTTGAAACCTAAACGTTCAGGACGCATTAAAGCAGGGTCCAGAATTTCTGGTTTATTAGTTGCTGCTATGACTGTTATGCCTTTATTTTTTTCTTTTTCGCTAAGTTCGGTCAATAATACGTGCAAAGATTCTTTGCTTTCCCCAACATTCATTAAAGCTGCACTCCTTTCCATGCCCAAACCATCTATCTCATCTATGAAAATGACAACTTTGTTGCCTTCTTTGGCTTTCTTTCTTGCTTCACTAAAAATTCTTTTTAGGTGCTCAGAATTAACTTTTGAAGCATTATAAAACAATGCTCCTGATTCTTTTGTTACAAGTTTTGCTAATACGGTTTTGCCAGTTCCTGGAGGGCCTTTAAACAATGTACCATAAATTCTATTCGCATCTTTTTGGCTCATATTTATTGTTGTCTTAACAAGCTCAAGATCTTGCCTAAGGGTTTCTGGTATGTATACGTTTGTTATTATGTTATCCAGGCTCTCAGGGGCAATTGGCTGTTGTGCCCCGGGTATATTTGATGTATCAAATAATGGCATTTTTTACCTCCTATTAAGAATCTCTATATTTAATTTAACAATAGTCTCGGGCTTAAGGTCATCCTGCAATATTTTAGGTATGACTATGATAGCTTGTTTCCCGTGTTTGGCTATTTTCTTGGTTATTGTAAATTTGTTTGTTTCCATTTGTACTGTATCCTGCATACATAAATAGGATATGCTTACAACAGGGCAGTAACACCCAGTATATAAATCTTTCTATTTTTACCACTCATAAATAATAAACATAAAAACGCAATCTTTAAATACTAATACTATTAAAATATCATATAAATACCTAAATAATACTATAATAATACTAACTAATCGAATAAAAAGGGCAAAACGAAAAACAAAAGCATCAGAAACAACATGGTCCATGTTTACCTAAATGACCATGAAAAGTCTGCAATCGAAGAGGAAGCTAAAAAGCTCGGGATCTCTGTTTCTTCCTATATCAAGATAAAACTGTTCTCAAAAGAGGTGAAATAATGGACAAGAGATTAAGGGACGTGGTAGATTACCTTGATGAAGATGAGTTAAAAAAAATAAAAAAAGACCTTGAAGAAGGCGGCTTTCATCTGAGGAAATTCGTTGAAAACAAAATAAAAGAAAGGGAAAAGCTGCATCAGACAATATGCAAGGTTTGCGCAAATGAGCTTGATCCATACTCAACAAGCAACTATACTTTGATTTTCGGGCCGGATGACTTCAAGAAAAAGGCATCTTTCTGCGGCATTGACTGTATGGAGCACTTTTTAAATAACCTGAAAGAGATAAAAAAAGAATCATTGAGATGGCAGAAAAAATGAAATTCTTTAAAGAAATAAAAGATAGAAAAGAATTGGAAAATGAAATTAAAAAATTGGAAATAGATGTAGAACGAGAAATCAAAGGATTTGCACAGATAAAGGAACTTGAGCAGAAAAAGATTGAGATTTTAACTAGAATAGAGGTTCTGTGGCGTAAGAGATGGGAAGAAGCAGAAAGATTTGTTAAGGATACAATACCGAGCTGTATCAGAAAACAATTAGCTTACATAGAAGAAGACGCTAAATTAGCAGAAGATGAAAGATTGGTTATTTACTTGATGGAAAAAGGAGCAGCAAGGACAAGCTATTGGGAATTTGATGAAAAAACAAAACAGTATTTTTTTGAACTTATAAAAACTGAAAAAAATCTTGAAAAAGAACTAATTGGGTTATTTGAACCTATAAGGTCCTTCTATAAAAATTTGAAAATAACTTTTGAAAAGCAGCTGAAGTTATTCCAGCAAGAAAAAATCTGGGATTTGATAAATAAAAATCAGCAAATATTATATGAAATGAAAAAGGAAAATGAAAAAATACAAAAATGGAATGAGCTTTGTGAAAGAAAATATGCTACAATATCACACCATGTAAGAACAACCAGAATTCTAGTAGAAACAAACTTTGATGACCCAAACACAATAAAAGATTTTCTTGAAAAGGTTAAAGAAAAATGCGGGTTTAATCTATTTGGTAGCGAGGGGGGTTATAGAACGATATATCAGAAAAATATCCCTGAGAAAACACAGGACTTTATTGAGAGAATTTGCGAATTGCCAACAAGTATTATAGGTGGGAAATTGAGAAGTACAGCGTACCCTGGTTTTGTAAAATACGATGCAGAATTGGGCTGCAATGAGGTGGTTTCTTATCAAATCTATAATGCCCCTACAAAAGCAGTATTAACAAAATGCAATGATGAAAAACCTACAATATTTATCTATTATGGTTTGCATGAGGGGTTTATAAAAGGTAGGCAGGATAGACTAAGTGCAACCCTAATTTTAGGAGCAGAAGATGCAACAAAACTTTTAATTTATTTTAAAAAAAATCTGTCCAGGGTATATGATTTTTTTCGTCAATTCCATGATAGATTTAATACTAAATTGATTACCAGGAATGGCAAGATGTTATTTGTTCCTGTGGCTTTAAATGAGATTATTGACTATAAAGAAAGAATATTTAATGTCAAAGAAGAATTTTTCAAAGAGTTCATATTAACATATTAACAAAAATGGAATACTATCAAAAAACAGCTGATGAAGCCCTGAGCAGCCTAAACAGCTCAAGAAAAGGCTTAAGCAGCGAGGAAGCTGCAAAAAGGCTCAAGCAATACGGGCTTAATGAGATTAAAGAAGGCAAAAGAACCAGCCCTTTTGAGATTTTACTGAACCAGTTCAAAAGCTTCCTGATAATGATCCTGATAGCAGCAACCTTGGTCTCCCTGTTTGTAGGCGAATATATAGATGCTTTGGTAATATTTATTATTCTTGTCTTGAATGCAATTCTGGGCTTTGTGCAGGAATACAAGGCTGAACGCTCAATTGAAGCGCTAAAAAAGCTTTCAGCATTAAAGGCGACTGTTTTAAGAAACAATGAATCGGAATCAATAGATGCCGCCAATCTTGTCCCCGGCGATATAATAATTCTCGAAACAGGAGCAAAAATACCCGCAGACGGAAGAATAATTGAAGCAGTAAATTTCAAAACTCAGGAAGCCACTCTTACAGGAGAGTCTCTGCCTGTCAGAAAAGACGCCAAGGTGATTTCTGAAAAAAAGCAGGTTGCCGAGCAGTGCAATATGGCATTTGCAGGAACAATCGTTACAGACGGCAGGGCAAAGGTTGTTGTTGCATCAACAGGAATGGCTACGGAGTTTGGAAAAATTGCTGCAATGATACAAGAATTAAAGCCGGAACTGACGCCATTGCAGAAAAAATTAAAGCAGCTTGGCCAATGGCTCGGCTCAATAACATTGGCAATATGCCTTTTCGTAATAATCGGCAGCTTTTTGCACGGCATAAACATTTACAATTCCTTTTTGATCGGCCTCAGCCTGGCTGTTGCCGCTGTGCCTGAAGGCCTGCCTGCAGTTGTGACTATTTCATTGGCTCTGGGAGTGAGGCGGATGGTAAAGAAAAATGCATTGATAAGAAAACTGCCTTCTGTTGAAACACTTGGCTCAACAACAGTTATCTGCACTGATAAGACTGGAACATTAACATGCAACGAAATGACTGTAAGAAAGATTTATGTCGACAATAAAATAATAAATGCCACAGGAACAGGCTACAATGACAAGGGAGAATTCCTTTTTAACGGAAAAAAATTTTCAAGCGATGATTTAACCCTTATTCTGAAGATGGGCTGCCTGAACAACAACAGCAGGCTTCATGGAAATAATTTAATTGGCGACCCGACAGAGGGCGCATTGACAGTCAGCGCTCTTAAAGCAGGCATCAGGAAAGAAAGCCTTGAAAAAAAATGGCAGAGAATTGATGAGATCACTTTTTCCTCGGAAAGAAAGAGGATGACAACAATACACGAAACTGAAAACGGAAAAATAGCAATAATGAAAGGGGCTCCGGAAGTTGTGCTTGGATTGTGCAGCAAATTCCTTGTTGACGGAAAAATCAAGCAGTTATCAGCTCAGAATATTAAAAATATACTTAACATTAATGAAGATTTTGCAAGCTCTGCATTAAGGGTCATTGGATTTGCATATAAAAAACTAAGCAGCAATGAACAAGCCAATATGAAAGGCATCGAGAAAGACATGGTTTTTGCAGGGTTGCAGGCAATGATTGATCCGCCCCGCTATGAAGTCAGGGAAGCAGTTAAAAAATGCGGGGAAGCCGGGATAAAGGTTGTTATGATAACTGGCGACAGCGAGGCAACAGCAAAGGCCATTGCAGAAGAAATTGGAATTATTGGAGATTCCATAACCGGCGAAGAGCTTGACAATCTGAAAGACTTAAGTGGCATTGTTGATAATACTGCAATCTATGCAAGAGTCAATCCTGAGCATAAGCTTAAAATTATTGGTGCTTTAAAGAAAAAAGGCCATATTGTTGCAATGACCGGCGATGGAGTTAATGACGCTCCTGCATTGAAGAAAGCAGACATCGGCATTGCAATGGGCATTGCAGGGACAGATGTTGCAAAAGAAGCTTCCCATATGATATTAACTGATGATAATTTCGCGTCTATTGTAAACGCTGTTGAAGAAGGCAGAGGAGTTTATGAAAATATAAGAAAGTTTTTTGCTTTTTTGATATCCGGCAATATGGGTGAAGTTATCATAATATTCATGGCTGTTTTGTTTGGCTTTCCGCTGCCTTTGACAGCAACCCAGATTCTGCTTATTAACCTTGTAACAGACGGCCTGCCTGCGACAGCATTAAGCGTTGATCCTTTTGAGCCAGGATCAATGAAGCAGAAGCCAAGAAAGCCAAATGAGAAAATATACAAGGGAATGATGCCCTATATTGTGTTCTATCCTATTCTTATGTTTTGCGCAACATTCTTTGTATTTGGGGCAAGCATTTTTAATGGAGAAGGCATTGTAATTGCGCAGACAAAGGCATTCATTGTGATTGCCATGTTCGAGCTTTATCAGGCATTTTCCTGCAGGTCTGTGAATTACCCGTTGTCAAGAGTCGGATTTTTCAAGAACAAATGGCTCATACTGGCAGTGCTGGTTTCGTTTATGGCAGTTATAGCAGTTGTCTATATCCCGGCATTGCAGAAGGTATTCGATACAGCTGCGCTGAGCATTTATGAATTCATGCTGCTGATCTTAGTGTCAGGAGCCGGGGCGCTTTATCTCGAGATACATAAGTTTGTGAAGATGAAGATCAGCGGTGTAAAAGGCCTTTAATTGTTCGGTAAGCGTTTGCCTTGTCTTTCAGACCAAGCTTTTCTGCCATTTCCATTGCCATGTTAAAATTTCCAGTTTTTTCATAGATTATTCTTGCTTCTTCGAACATATGTGCTTCTGCATATAAGTGTGCGATATTATTGTTTTGATAGGAATCAGAAATGAGCTTTCTACGAAATAATCGTCTTCTAACTTATTTCTTTCTCTCATCATTTATGAGCCTTCTTATTTTCTATTTAAGATTCAGTCTAACACAGTCTAAAGATAAATAAAGTTTCTTTTTTATTACTTTTTAGTTACTAAATCGAAAGGCTTTTAAAGAGACAAATATTAACATTTGTTGACTATGTGGATGTCCAAAGAAGAACTTGAAAAAAGGGTAATAAACAAAGAAGGGAAAATCAATTTAGACGCATCTATCAAGGATTTTATTGAATATGTGGGATACAAAAGCGGAGGGGATAAGAATGGTTTTAGAATGCCAAGAACTTATTATTGCTTACTAGACGGTCCTCATAATATAAAAACACTTCGTGAATTAGAAAAATTCAGAGAGGAGGGAATCGGGAGGTCGCCATTAGCTGAGATAAGCCAATTTGGTAAGAAGTGCTCAGAAGACTTAAACGACGTTCTGACAAAATTTGGAATAGAACCCATACCTTGGATTACTAAGAAATATAAGGCTTGGGAGTTAAGAAAAAAGTACGAGGCAAAATATGGTAAAGAGTATTGGAGATACATTTAAAATTTTTCTATAAAACAAAAATTAGGGACAATTGGCTTTAATTCATCTGTCTCGTTGTTATCAAGACACCTGTCTTATGTGGATAAAGACATTTGTCTTGATGATATGCGCATCTTATTCACTTTATTTTGTTTCTGCAATAAATGAAGTTTTCAATAACTTTATAAGATAAACAGCTTTTTTATTTCCATGGAAGGCTTTTTCAAAGAAATAATTGAAGCAATCAAAAAACAAAAGATCAGCAAGAACAGGCTGAATAATGTAAAGATAAAGCTCTCAAAAAAACACCAGATGAAGGTTATTCCGACAGACATACAGATATTAATGAACGCTTCCAAAGAGGATCTTCCAAAAATAAAAAAATTTCTCCAGACAAAGCCAACACGAACAATAAGCGGCGTTGCAGTGTGCGCAATCATGACTGAGCCATTTAAATGCCCGCATGGAAGATGCATATACTGCCCCGGCGGCATAAAAAGCTATTTTGGCACAGTCCCGCAGTCTTATACAGGAAAAGAGCCAGCTACATTGAGAGCAATAAGGAATAAATACGACCCTTATCTTCAGGTGTTCAATAGGTTAGAGCAGTACATTGTTCTCGGCCATTTCCCGGGAAAGATTGAGCTGATCATAATGGGCGGCACTTTTCCAAGCTTTCCAAAAAAATACCAGGAGAATTTCATCAAATACGCATTTAAGGCAATGAATGATTTCTCAGATTTGTTTTTTAAGAAGAATAAAGAATTTGGCATACTGAAATTCAAGGATTTCTTTGAATTGCCGGCAGATGTAAAAGACAAAAAAAGAACAAAAAGAATCCAGAACAGATTATTGATTATGAAAAACAAAATAAAAGGCATATTGCTTGAAAAAGAGCAAACAAGAAATGAAAATTCAAATATCAAATGCGTTGGCCTGACAATGGAAACAAGGCCGGATTACGGAAAATTGAATCAGGGGAATGAGATGCTGAGATTAGGGGCAACAAGGGTTGAGCTTGGTGTTCAGACAGTTTATGATGATGTTCTGAAAAAGGTTGAAAGAGGCCACACAATCAAAGACACAATTGAATCAACAAGGATTCTGAAAGACCTCGGATTTAAGATAAATTATCACATTATGCCCGGCTTGCCTGGAGTTTCATATAAAAAAGATTTAGAGGCATTAAAAGAGCTTTTTGAAAATCAAGATCTCAGGCCTGATATGCTCAAGATCTATCCCTGCATGGTCTTGAAAGGAACTAAATTATATGATTTGTATAGAAGAAGGAAGTATAAGCCGCTGACAACTGAAAAAGCCGCTCATTTAATTGCGGAATTCAAGAAAAACATTCCAACTTACGCAAGAGTGATGAGGATCCAAAGAGACATACCGACTTATGCCACTGAAGCAGGTGTTGATAAAACAAACCTAAGGCAGTATGTTGAAAAGATAATGAAAAATAAAAAAATAAGGTGCAATTGCATAAGGTGCAGGGAAGCTGGAAATTACTTAAAAAGCAAAAATATCAGGAAAATCCTGAAAAGCATTGAAATAAAATCAGCTTATTATGAAGCATCTCATGGATCGGAATTTTTCATTTCTGCCGAGGATTTTAAAAATAAAATTTTATTTGGCTTCTGCCGCTTAAGATTCCCTTCGCAATTCTTAAGAAAAGAGATAACAGAGGACTCTGCTTTAATAAGAGAGCTTCATGTCTATGGCGAAGCAGCTGCAATCGGCAAAAAAGGCTCAATACAGCACCATGGCCTGGGAAAAGAGCTGTTGAAAATGGCGGAAGAGATCGCAAAGACATATTACAAAAACAAGATTGTTGTGATCTCCGGGATTGGTGTAAGAAATTACTACAGAAAATTGGGATATAGGAAAGAAGGTCAGTATATGGTTAAGTTTATAACGTCTCTTTAGTAGTAAAAATAGAAAGATTTTTAAAGGAGTTGTTTTTTCATATTTGCATGAATGATGAAATGGATTACAAACCGAGCAAGGATGTTGCAAGGCTTTTTGGTCTGAATAGATGTGTTTTAAGAAACTATGCTGGCACTGGTTTAGTCAAATATGACAGAAGAGGTAAAGATCTTTACGTCAGCGTGGAAGATACAGAACATCTTGCAAAGGGAATTGAGGGCAGAAGATTACTTGGTTCTTTAATTAAAAAAATGTATATGCTTCAAAGAGAGGAAGTAGGGATTGAAAGATTGCCTGTAATGCTTGGGTTATCCAAGAATGATCAGGTGTCAAATGATTTAATTGAACATGCCTTGTGGTTTTATTCATATGAGAGAAAAAGGTATATCGCTGGATATGGTTTGGATGGAAAAGAAAATGAGGTTTTACTCATAGGTGAGGTATTAGCCAGGCTGGGAATAAGCTACAAAAATGTCATCTACCATTTAATTTCTGAACGCTACCTTGCCAGTTATGAGCAAAAAAAGAATAGGGCTAAAAATGGAGTTAAATTTATCCTGTTTGATTCATGGCTGGAATATATAGGAACCAGAAAGGGCAAACCGCTATTTAATTCAGAGAAAGCACTTAGATCATTATCCTTAATAAGGCCGGAAGTAAAGATAACTCCTCAAAGACTTTGTGATATTGCCCGAGAAAACGATATAGGATTTAAAATTTCTCCAAAAAAGAAAAAAAGCACGTTCTTGTTTACTCGGCAAGAAATATACGATTTAGTTCATTTAGTATGAAAAGAATAAATTAAATTTCTCAGCCCAGCATGGCGACGTTCTTAATAAGCGCATTCCCAACCACAACCAATGCAAGCGAAGCAATTACGATCAAAGAATAAGCGATCACATTCCACCTTATCACCTTGGCTCCGTCTAAAATCCCGAAAGGAATCATGTTAAACAATGCCAGCCAGCTGTTGATCAGCAATCCGTACAAAGCAAACAGGGTAATGGGCGGATATGGGCTTGTAAAACTCAAGCCAAGGAAAAACAAAGCAAGAACTATGTTGACCAAAGGCCCTGCTGCTGAGATCATTCCGTACTTGTTCTTTTCAACTCTTCCTGCTATCATGGTTGCGCCTGGAGCGGCAAAAACAAATCCCAAAAAACTCATTGCAATCATCAAAAAAAGCATTTGAAAGTTAGCTCTGAACTCAGACCAATATCCAAAATGCTGCGCTGTAAGCTTATGAGCCAGCTCATGCAGCAAAAATCCGATCCCTACTGTGAATGCCGCAAATATTATGTTCAGCAGAAATTTAAAAGAGAACAGGCTTACTGAAAACCCTCCGCCTAAGACAATGGCGAATGCCACTGAAATGGCAAGCCATGCTTTCCATAAGTGATTAATTTCTGTTTTTGAGGTTTTTAGCTTCATCTCAGGCATTGAAATTTTTATTTGTTTTTAAAGGTTTGTAAAATGTTTATTCCACTGGCGATTTCATCTGCGCTTAAGCTATTTGCTTCCAATATGATGAAAGTTTTTTTAATGATTTCTTTATCGAAATCCTTCAATGTGCTTAAATTCACATTCTTGTGCTGATCGTAACTCCCGTCATTCTCATGGCAGTGCACTGCAAATGCCTTTTGCTGCATTGATTTTATGAAATCGCCCTTTTCAAAGCTGAATCTCCTTGCTGCAGCGCTTAAATGCCCGGCATCAATCAAGATTCCGAGGTTTTTTATTTTTAATTTTTTAAATAAATTTAAAAAATATTCCTTTCTTGCAAAAAAGTCATCTCCGCATTCCCCGCCGTGGTTTTCAACTGCGATTTTTATTCCATAGCCGGCTGCAAGCTCGCAGACCTTTGTCAAATTTTCTTCAAAAGTTTCCAAAACCTCTTTTTCACCATATTTTTTTGTTATGTAAATCCCGTGAGCATCAACATCGCCAAGCGCTGCAGAATGAAAGCTGTAAAGCCTTGCATCGAGCTTTCTGCAGAGCTCTATTGCGTTTTCAACAATGAACATGGATTTTTCAAGAATATTCTTGTTTTGCGAGCCTATATTGATCATTATCCTTTCCTTTATCGGAGGAAAAAATCCGTGGATTATGAAATTCGCATCATTTTCTTTCTTGTACTTTAACAGAAATTTTAATAGAAAATCAGGCTCCATTTCAGAATGAACGCTGCCAAGCTCTATGTTTTTTATATTGCTGTTTTTATAAAGCTCTAGAACTCTTAATAAATCCTTTTCAAATCCCTCATTTATTCCTTTTAAGCACGCTGTTGAGACGAAGATCATCAATTTTAATGCACGCCGGCTGTATTTAAACGTTGTGAAGTGCAAAACCCTGTTGGCAAAAAATATCATGTCTTTGAAGTAGTTACAAAAGAAAAGTTTATAAAGAATGGCAGAATTTACACAGCTATACTAAGGTGATTAAACTGGCAAATGAAAAACATCAAGGAATTATAGTTTATGAAAGAAATACACGGTCTTTTGGGAATTATCCGTTTGCAATTTACTTTCCGCCGCATTTGCAACATAAGTATGATTCATATGTTAAAAATGGAGAAGTTCCATGCGAGGACGGGAGTTTAATCCTGGCCAGCAAATGGCTTAGAAAACCCTTAGACTGGCTGTTAATTACCTGCATTGGAAAAGAAATGGAGTTAAATGCAAAATAAAAATGTCGGAATTTTCCATCCAGTCTTTGACTGGTGGCGGAAAGCCAACCTTTTATATGCGGAAAATTCTGAGCATGCTCAAAAACCATTATATGCATAGGATGGCTATAATGGCTTACAGCCCATCATGCCACCCATCTATGATGGGTGGTTTTTGACATACAATAAGCGCTTTTTATTCAATAAGGTAAAAATGCAAACAATTGGACGAACTAAAGAAGAACTTAAAGCGATTGATTCGAGATTAGTTGAGGAATATAAAATTGAGCCGTACAATTGCGGAGTTAAATTAATACGCAAAGAAACAGTAATAACTTCACAAAAAACGAATTCAGAAACTGCGTTATATGAAATCGAACCAAAAGTGAATAATCGCGGTTTCAGAGAACTGTATGGCGCGAAAGAAGATGTGGCCAGAAATTTATCTCTGAAAGAAGCAATTATGATTGCTGAGCTTACATCAGGCTCACTTTACATTCCTGATCTGGTGCCATTAAATGCAGATTTGAACGCAATCGCTAAACTATGCTTCGGTGATGGTCAAAATAAAATCACAAAACAAGAAATTCCTTTCTCACATTAACCAACTATCCAATTCACATATATTTAAAAACAAACTGTTTTCTCTGTTTTATGCGTGAAAAAAGAGAGCGGGCAGAAGTGATAGAAAAAGGATGCCCGTTATGCGGCAATGATCTTAAAGGCAATGAAAAGATTCTTTATTACTGCAAAAGATGCAATTTATTGTTCAAAAGAAAAAAATAAAAGATATTTCACCATAAAAACATCTTGCCGAGAAACCCTTTCTTATCCTCTTTCTCAAACTCCTCGATCAGCTCTTTCTGCTTTTTTGTCAGTTTTTCAGGAACTTTTACAACAACCTTAACATTCTCGGATCCTTTCCCAAAGCCATTCAAATTAGGAATTCCTTCTCCCTTCATTCTAAAGATCGTATTCGACTGGGTTCCGGCAGGGATCTTCAGGGTTTTCTTGCCGTTTAAGGTTTGAACTTCTATCTCGCCGCCAACAGCAGCAGCTGAAAAGCTTATTGGAACTTCAACATTAATGTCATTGCCATCTCTTTCAAATATCTTGTGAGGCTTTACACGGATAACAACATAAAGGTCTCCTGATCTTCCGCCTTTACTGCCAGCTTCGCCTTCTCCTGTAACTCTAAGCTGCATTCCATCTTCAATACCGGCAGGAATTTTGATCTCGATTTTTTTATTTACAGTTACTCTGCCTTTTCCATTGCAATTAGAGCATTTTTCTCGGATATACTCCCCGCTGCCGCCGCACTTAGGGCATGCTGTTGTGGTTGAAAAAATTCCAAATGGAGTTCTCTGGCTTCTTTTTACATAACCAGTTCCAGCGCAATCAGGGCATGTGATAAAGTCAGTCCCATTTTCAGCTCCTGTACCGCTGCATTCAGAGCATTTATCCAGCTTTCTTAAAGAAATTGTTTTCTCTGCGCCAAAAGCAGCATCTTCCAGCTCAATATCCATGTCAAACCTTAAATCTGATCCGTGCTCTGTCCGCCTTCTTCTGCTGCCTCCGAATATATCGCTGCCGCCAAAAAAGCCGTCAAATATGTCGCCGAAATCAACTTCCATTCCAAGGTCTCCAAAATCAAACCCTGTGAATCCTGGCGGGACCTCTGCTGTGCCAAACTTGTCGTACTGCTCCCTCTTCTTCTGGTCGCCCAAAACAGCAGCGGCCTCATTTATCTCCTTGAATTTTTCAGTAGCGCTGGATTCTTTATTAACATCTGGATGATATTTTTTAGCAAGATTCTTGTAAGCCCTTCTTACTTCTTCAGTTGAGGCATTCTTATCAACGCCAAGTATTTTGTAGTAGTCTTTTGCCATATTGCTCTGCTGCAGTCAGCTTGTTTATTTCTTCAGGCTTCATTCTCATTCTGGAGAATATCTCTTTTTCCAGCCTTTTCACTTTAGGCTCAGCCTCATTTATCATTTTCATTATTTTTTTGTCTTTCGCCCCGTATTGCTGCCTTAAATAATCAAATCTGATTTTCGCTGAAACTATCCCTTCAGGATTGACTCTTCTGTCAGCATAATAAAATATTTTTTCTTCCCATGTTTTAGGCATAGTTCTGGCACTTAAGATCGCATGCAATACATGTATGAGAGCAAATCTTGCAACTGCATTAAATCCCTCTTTTTTCAGAATATTGCAGGACATTATGCCGTGCCTGCCATTGTTCAGTGTATGGATCTTGTCAATATCGTGCAATAAGGATGCTGCTTCCAATAATTTCAGATTTATCTTTTCCCCCCTTTTCTTCATTCTTTCCCCAATAAACAATGAAACCCTGCATACATCTTCAGAATGCCTTATTACATTAAGCGGAACAGAATATTTCTTCAATAGCTTGTAACACTCTTTTTTTGTCGGAATTTTCATCTTTACCCTGCAATGCTCAATCTTCTGCCTTTCTGCCATGCCTTTTTGGCGCTTTCTTTTCTCATTGTAACCCATGACCTGTCCTCATACTGTATGAATGCAAAGTTGTTGATCACATAATCCATAGAAATGTCATCCATTTCCTCATTTGCGCTGCACAGGTCAATAACCTCGTCTTTGCTCAGGATCCTGCATTTCCTTCTGTCCTTGCACACGCCTTCTATTTTCAGCTCGCAAATATCGCAGTATGGCGTTTTATCTGCCCGAACATGCGGAGCACTTTTGGCATTGTTTTGTGATTTTATTTTTTTCATAATCTATTTTTTCTTTTTATCCTTTTTCTCTTCTTTATCTTTCACAACCTCCGCATCAACAACCTTATCTTTCTTTTTAGGCTGCTCCTGCTCTTCCTCAGGAATGTCTTCTGGATTGACATAATCAGGGCCTGCTCCATTTTGCTGCGCCTTAGCCCTTTCTTCTGAAACCCTCTGATAAAGCTCAGTGCTTAATTTCTGTATTTTCTCGTTTATCTCTTCAAGCTTTTTCTTTATTGCATCAACGTCTTTCTTCTCAGCTTTCATCAGCTCTTTCAGGTCATTCATTTCCTTCTTTACATCTTCCAACTCATCTTCCTTTACTTTTCCTTCAAATTCCTTGAATAGTTTCTCTGTTGTGTAGATCAGTGTGTCCGCATTGTTGATGACTTCAACGTCTTCTTTTCTTTTTTTATCTTCCTCAGCATGCGCTTCAGCTTCTTTTTTCATCCTTTCAACATCTGCTTCATTTAGCTTGTTTGGCGCAGTTATCTTGATTGACTGCTGCTTTCCAGTTCCAAGGTCTTTTGCTGTGACGTGCAATATTCCGTTTGCATCAATGTCAAAGGTTACTTCGACCTGCGGAATTCCCCTTGGCGCAGGCGGTATGCCGACCAAATCAAACCTTCCCAGGCTCTTGTTGTCTGCTGCCATAGGCCTTTCGCCCTGCAAGACATGTATTGTAACTGCAGTCTGGCTGTCAGCAGCTGTTGAAAATACCTGGCTTTTCTTTGTTGGAATAGTTGTATTCCTTTCTATGAGCGGAGTCCTTATGCTGCCCAATGTTTCAATTCCCAATGTCAAGGGGGTAACGTCCAGCAATAAGATATCCTTTACTTCACCGGCAAGAACCCCTGCCTGTATTGCTGCTCCCATTGCAACGCATTCCATAGGGTCAACCCCTCTTTCAGCTTTTTTGCCGATGAAATCCTCGACAAACTTCTGCACAATGGGCATTCTTGTTGGGCCGCCGACTAAAATGATCTTGCCAATGTCCTTTGCAGTTAGCTTTGCATCAGAAATTGCCTGCTCCAGCGGATGCCTGCATCTCTTTATTATAGGCTCAATAAGCTGCTCCAGCTTTGCCCTTGTCAGCTTGAGCTGCAGATGCTTAGGGCCCTCATTTGTTGCGGTTATGAATGGAAGGTTAATGTCAGTTTCAATGACAGTTGAAAGCTCTATCTTTGCCTTTTCCCCTGCTTCTCTCATCAATTCCTTCCTGCTTTTTGAATTCAGAAACTATAAAATCAACAATTAAATTGTCCATATCAGTTCCGCCAAGCTGCGTATCGCCTGATGTGGATTTAACCTCAAAAACACCCTGGCCGAATTCCATGATTGTAACATCCAAAGTTCCGCCGCCTAAGTCAAAAACAAGTATCTTGAATTCCTGCTGAGCTTTATCAAGGCCGTAAGCAAGGCATGCAGCAGTCGGCTCGTTTACAATCCTTACAACTTCCAGCCCTGCGATTGTTCCTGCATCTTTGGTTGCCTGCCTTTGGTTGTCATCAAAATAAGCAGGGCATGTTATGACGGCTTTTTCTATCTTTTCCCCTAAGAATTCTTCAGCGTCTTTTTTTATCTTCTGCAGCAAGAATGCAGATAACTGCTGAGGCGTGTATTCTTTGCCCCTGATATTATATTTGAATGTTGTCCCCATCTTTCTTTTGAATGCTGTGACTGTACCTTCATAATTTGAAACAGCCTGCCTTCTGGCCGGCTCTCCTATTAACAGCTGCCCGTCTTTTGTAAATGCAACATGGCTTGGAAATGCCTTTCCGTATGCTGTAACGCCCTCGCTGCTCGGTATTATCTTCGGCCTTCCTGCTTCCAGGAATGCTGCTGCTGAATTAGATGTTCCAAGATCAATTCCAATTATTTTTTCCTTTCCCATTTTAGTCCTCCTAAATTCTCTGTTTTAAAGTATATTTATTCTTTCTTCAATGCTTTCTCTCTTAATTCTTCCACCCTTGCATCAGTCAGTATGCTCTTCTGCTTATGCATTGTTTCCTCGTATGAAACAATCTTCACAACTTCAAACAATTTTGTCAGCTTGTTCAGCTTGAAGCTGTCATAGGGCTTTATTGAGCCGAGAGCCTCGTAAATCTCAAAATCAGATGTCAAAATCTCAACTTCTGAAGATTCGCACATTATCAGCGTCTCTATCTTGTCATCTTCTCCTATCAAATACCTCAATATAGCCTCTGATGTAACATATTTTTTTTGCTTTATGTTTGATTCATTCATTTTTCACCTTGCATCAAGTAGCAGGCAGCATGGAAAAAGAGGTGTCCAAACCATGCCGCCCGCTGCGCTTGATCATGACTCATTTCAGCATACTGTAGCTTAATATTTTTTTAAGCTTCTCCTCATTTTTTACCAAATCTTTCAATTCCCCGCCTTCTACTGCATTGTTCGACTTGAGGAACGATGCATACTGCCTTATCGATTCAGGGTCATTTGCATTCACGCAAAAATTCAAATCAAACCACTTAACTATCTCTTCGCCGTCTTTGCTGCATGTCCCTATCCTGCAATATAGGGGCTTGAATTCATGTATTGCGCATTTTTTATTCTCTAAAAAAATGCATGGTCCGTAATTGTTTTTTATTTTTATTGATCGGAATCGGAATAATTTTGTGTTGAACTTTTCTGTTTCTTCTAAATACTTTTTTTTGAACTCTTCTTCGCTTAATTTCAGCTTTTTTGAAAGCTCTTTGATCTCTTCAGGAAGCAGATAACCGCCTCCAAAGCGGCAGCAGTGATCGCAATCTCCGCATTCTATTTTGCCTAATTCTAAAATTTCTGCTGTTTTTGTTTCTCTTTTTATGACCATTCTGGATGCGTTTTCATGAAATATTTGATTTGTTTTAAAATTTCCCTGTGGCTCAGCCCTTCAACAACACTTGGAGCATGAATCGCCACATAGTCATACAGCTTTCCTTTTGCTGATTCGTGTTCTTGTTTTAGCCTTTCTTTAACCAGATTATTTCTGTGCAGCTCATAAATTCTTGCAATCTCCAAAATTCCCTCTTCACCCTCTCTTCTTCGGGCTTCTTTGCTCAACTCATCTTCAACACAATGAAACCAATATGTTGTTATCATCAAATCTGTTGTTTCATTAACTTCATTAACCTTTTCAATAAGTTCTTTATGCTCTAAGTCCTCTGCATTAACAACATTGTCAACAAATCTCCAGTCAAGTCTGCTCATTTTTTGCTCACCTTCACTTTGCTGTGCCTGATCACAACATCTCCCAGCTTGTAGCCCTTCTGCAATTCTTCCAAAACAATATCTTCATCCTTGTCTGATTTCTCGCTCAGCAAGACTTCGTGATCATAAGGATCAAACTTCTTTCCAACTGCCTCGATTGGCGTTAATCCAAAATCCTCCAATAGCGAATAAAACTGCGAGTAAATAAGCTCAACTCCCTTTACAAACTTCTGATGATCCTGATCATTCTTCAAAGCAAGCTCAAAGCTGTCCAGTATGGGCAAAAACTGCGAAATCAATTTGCATGCAGTATATCCTGCAAGATCGCATTTCTCCTTTTCAGCCCTTTTTTTGTAATTTTCAAAATCTGCCTGCAGTCTCTGAAGTAATTCTGTTAATTCTTTTATTCTGGCTTCTTTTTCTGCCATTTGTTTTTTAAAATCCGTGTTCTCTTTTTCTTCTTTGTTTCTGTTCTCTGTTTTTTCAGCCATTTTTGCATATCAACTCGCTTTTTCAAAGCACTGCAACCCCCTTTATTTCGTTGACTTTAAATCAACGAAACTGTGGTAAGATGAACTTATTTAAATAGTTTTCGGTTTAAAAGGGAAAGTTTTATATATAAAGGCGTCTTGCTATAAGATATGGCGCAGGCATTTAAATTCACAATAATAACTTCTAACAAACCCATTGAAAAGAACATTAACCGTGAACTGCAATGGCTTGGAAGCTCTCTTGGCCTGTTCAATCTGCGCGATAAAGACAGCAGCTGCTTCCGCATTTTTGTTGAGTTTGTGAAAAGCGCCAAAACAAAGAAGCCGCTGTCAAGCGATGAAGTCGCTTATAAGCTTGATTTAACAAGAGGAACAGTTGTGCATCACATAAACAAGCTTGTGGAAGCAGGAATTATCACGCATGAAGGAAGGAAATATCTGCTAAGAGTTGACAAGCTGGAAATTCTTATTGATGAGATCGAGAATGATGCAAAAAGGGCTTATGAAGACCTGAAAAAGATAGCAAAAGATGTGGATAAGTGGATTGGATTGTGAAATGCTTATCAATCCGATAACTTTATATATGTCTTTATCTTGTATCTAAAATGTAGCTAAACATATATATCGATGTATTTAATCAAGAGGTATGGAAAAGGGGATGGTAAATGCTATTTCATTGTTAAAATCAAGTGAATATAGGCTAAAGATTGTTCAAGCAATAGGCAATGATACACTTACTCCTTCTGAAATTGCCAATAAAACAAAAATAAGATTAAATCATGTCAGCATGTTTTTAAAAGAATTAAAAGACAAAAATATAGTTAAATGCTTAAATGAAGGTGCAAGAAAAGGCAGGTTATATGAACTGACAGAAGTAGGAAAAAATGCAGTCAATAAGCTTAATGGAAAATAATGGGATAAAATTTAAGGATGAATCATGGGATTTTAGAGATGCATTTACTAAATATAGTAATCATGGGTTTCATACTTACCCTGCCATGATGATTCCACAAGTAGCAAGAAGATTAATTCAAATGTATGGGAAAGATAAAGAGGTTTTATTAGACCCTTTCATGGGTTCAGGAACAGCCCTTTTAGAGGCAAAACTGCATAAAAACTTCAAGAAAGCTTTTGGAATAGATATAAACCCTCTTGCTTTGTTAATTTCAAAAGTAAAAACTACTCCAATTAATCCAGAAACTCTAAAAGAAGAATACCGTCAATTAATCTCAAGATGCAATGCCGATAAAAAGGCAGTTAATTTTAGAGAAAAAGAAATTACAAAACCAGATTTTTTTAATATTGGATTCTGGTTTAAATCTCAAGTTATAACTGATTTAGCAATAATTAAACAAAATATTGAAAAAATTAAAGATAAGGATATTAAAGATTTTTTCTTAATAGCTTTTTCTGAAACTGTTAGGAATGTATCAAACACACGAAACAAGGAATACAAACTTTACAGAATGAGCCAAAGTATGCTGAGAAAACACAATCCAAATACTTTTGAAGAATTTAAAGGCAAGGCATCAAAGAGCATAATCGGGATGGAAGAATACTTTAAAGTCCATAATCATAAATGTCAAGTCAATATTTTAGCAGAAGATAGCAGAAAACTTACTTCAATTCCTGCAAATAGTGTTGATTTAATTGTAACTTCTCCGCCCTATGGAGATAGCAGGACAACAGTAGCTTATGGTCAGTTTTCAAGATTAGGCTTACAATGGTTGGATTATGGAAAAGAGGAAGTTTTGAATATTGATAAAGTAAGTTTAGGCGGGATACCAACTAAAGATTTACACAATGGTTTAGGCTCTCCAACCTTGAAAAAAACTTTAGATGCAATCTCTAAAATTGATCCTCGCAGAGCAAAAGATGTTTTAAGCTTTTATGTTGATTTTGATAAATGCACTCAAGAATTACACAGAGTTACTAAAAAAGGAGCATTTATGTGCTTTGTTGTAGGCAATCGAACAGTAAAAGGCATTCAAATTCCAACGGATGAAATAATATTAGAATTGTTCCAAGCAAAAAATCATTACAAACACCACAATACATTTATTAGAAATATCCCCCATAAAAGAATGCCTAAATTAAATTCTCCAACAAACATAGTCGGTAATCATGCTGTAACTATGAACGAAGAATGGATAGTTATTATTGAGAAACAATAATCAAATTTCTTCAACTTTGAACACTTTTGGGATGTTGTTTTTTAGAACTCTAAAACCAGAACCATGGTCGTGTGTTTTTCCTTTGCTTGAACCCATACCATAAACACCAATTCTGATATCATAAACAATTAATCCATCTTTAACAAATTGAATAAATTTTTGAAATGTCAAATCCTTTAACAAAGTAGCTTCTTTGAAATAGAAAAACTCCTTTCCACTTTCAAGTTTTGTTTCTGCATTTATAAAAGCAATTTGTTCGCATTTTGTCTCAATAATCTGTTTTAAGTCTGCAAAAGTGTAATAGATTGAATCATCAATTATTTTGTCAGTTGTCAAATCTTTAACCAAGATAAATATTTTTTCTGCTTTTTCGTCAACTTCCAGCTTAAATCCAATCTTTGAAAAGAACGTGTTGAATTTTGCACCAGATATGGTTGTATGCAATATTTTCATATTATTCTTATCTGGATGACCATACGTTTCTCTCAAGTAAGAGTTTGCACCTTTGGGATTTGAGGGAGATTTTGTAAATAATGTTAGCATACTTTTTGATAAATCTCTCTTTGATTTAATCTCTAAAATTCCTTGATAATCTGCAAGAGAACTATTATTTTCCACTATACCTATTGCATCTTCAAATGTTTTTCCAATTCCAGTATTATGTGTTCTGTGAGATTCAATAAATCCTTTCGATTTCACAACAAGAAAATCTTTTTTGAAACCTTGTAATATTTTAACATCCATGACTTAATGTCAAGATACAAATTTTATATAACGATACCACAAGATAGGTATATTTTAGATACATACGATACGCCCCCGATTCTTATTACTATTTTTTGTGAGTGTGCCCCTTAACGATTGTCCTTGATTTATCGCTTCGCTCATTGGATTGGACGACGGTGTGCCCCTGCGTCATAACTTTGCGGACGCAATTTTCCCACACTGCGTATGG
>JACPBO010000037.1 GCA_016180285.1 Candidatus Woesearchaeota archaeon | reverse complement strand
TTTTTTCCAGCCATGATTTTTTTGCTGTATCTTGATCATATCAAGATGATGCGGGTTAATCTCAGGCATAATCATCGGGACATCCTTTGTCCAGCGATGTGCTGAATTATTAGATACTACAGGGATGTCATTTTCTGCATATTTGTCTTCAAAAGCTTTAATTTCATCCTTGGACGCCTCTATAGCTGAGAATACAAAATCAACCTTATTTTTGATTCCTTCAATATTTGCAACATCAGAGACTATTAAGTCTTTGGCATTAGCAGGAATTTCTTTTTTAGAGAACCACCTGCCTTCAACTGCTTCTGAGTATTTCCTGCCAGCGGACCTTGGCGAAGCTGCGACTGCAGCTACTTCAAACCAAGGATGATTCTCAAGCAATTCAATGAATCGTTGCCCGACTGCTCCAGTTGCCCCTAAAATTCCTACTTTAATTTTCTGCATTTCACATTTCTCCCTTTTAGCTCTTTAGAATGCCGTATTGAATCAAAACTTCTTTTACCTTTTCCCTATGCTCAGCGCTTAGCTCGCACATTGGCAATCGATAAACTTCCTTGCACATTCCCTTCATTGCAAGCATCGCCTTTATCGGGATTGGGTTTGTTTCTATGAATATTGCGCTGAAAAAAGGCATTAACTCATTGTTTAGCTTTTCAGCCTCTTCGAAATTCCCTTTCAATGCAAGATCAGCCATCTTCACAACCCTGTCAGGAATTATGTTCGATGCAACTGAAATCACGCCGTCTCCTCCTGCTTTTATCACTTCAAAAGTCAGATTATCATCGCCGGATAAAACTGAAAATCCGCTTGGCCTTTTTGCTATAACCTCTTTTATCTGGTTAAGGTCGCCAGACGCTTCTTTGACCCCAACAATGTTTTTGCAGTCATTCGCCAGCCTGATTAATGTTGCTGTTTCTAAATTAACACCCGTTCTTCCTTTTATATTGTAAACAATGCACGGAAACTTTACAGCATCTGCTATAGCTTTGAAGTGCCTGTACAGCCCTTCCTGCGTCGGCTTGTTGTAATACGGATTAACTAATAAGCAGGCATCTGCTCCTGCTTCCTCAGCGTGCTTTGTAAGCCTTATTGCTTCCTTTGTTGAATTGCTTCCTGTGCCGGCTATTACAGTAACTCTTTTTTTGGCATACTTTACAGCCAATTCTATTACTTTATCATGTTCTTTGTGATCTAGTGTAGGGCTTTCGCCAGTTGTTCCGCACGGCACAATTCCCGCAACTCCTTTCTCGATGTTGAAATTTATCAGCCTTTTAAATGCAATTACATCAACGCTTTCATCCTCCTTGAACGGAGTGATTATCGCAGTATAAACTCCTTTAAACATTTTCATCATCCTCCAGTTTGTTGTAGTTCTTTTTTATCAAATTCATTGCCTCTGCTATAGCCGATTCTTTTTGCAAGTTTTATCAGCATAGGCTCTTTTCCAAGAGTTGGAATAACTATATCCTCTAATGTAGTTAATTCTTTGATTTCATTTAAATTAAATGGTTGAGTAACCACCATGATATCTCCACCTAAAAGACATAACACCATAACCTTTGGCATATGCATTAATACCAGCCCAGTTGTATTTTCTTCCGGTACTATCTGTTCAATCCTATAATAGCTATTGAAGATTCTGCCTCGTTTGTATACCAAATCTCCTTTTTTGACTTCCGCATTCTCCGGTATTAAAGTTCGATAGTACATTTTTGCACCTATTTCATTATGTTTTTCATCAAATCATCAATCCCGTAAAACCCTTTTTTTCCTTTTATGAACTCAGCAGCCATTACAGCGCCTAAAGCAAATCCTTCCCTGTTTCTTGCAGTATGCGTTAATTCAATTGTGTCTGCTGCGCTGTCGAATCCTATTGCATGAGTCCCCGGTATTGTTCCGCCTCTAACGCTGGCAAAATGTATTTCATCCGGGCTGATTTTTCTGTCCAGCCTTTCTGTTGCAATCTTATTTTTTCTTTCAATGTTCTTTATCAAAATGTCGCCGATCATCTTTGCTGTTCCGCTTGGCGAATCTGCTTTCTGGCTGTGGTGCAGCTCGTATGCAAAAATATCATATTCCGGGGCATTGTTCATCAGCTTTGCAGCATTCTCTATTATTTTTAAAAAAATGTTCACTCCTATTGAAAAGTTGCCGCTGTATATCAGGCCAATATTTGATTTCTTAACAACATCTTTTACTTCTTCCAGCTTATCATACCATCCTGTTGTGCCGACAACAATGCTCTTGCCAAGCTTTGCAGCCTTTTTGATGTTTTCTATAACAACAGACGGATGCGTGAAATCAAGGCATACATCAACATCTTTCAAGGCAGATTCTGTTATTTCATTATGCACGTTGCTGCCTTTTATATTTGGATCAACAATTGCCTTAATAGTGTGCCCCCTGGCTCTGGCAATTTTTTCAATGATGTTTCCCATTTTCCCATATCCTATAAGCGCAATGTTCATTTTTAACCCCCCAAATATAGCGTATGCTTTTGCTGTTTTTATTCTTTATGCTTTTAATCCTCTTTCAAAACCGGAAATGTCTCTGTCTGTATGACTCCGGGCAATGCCCTTATCGCCTCAACAATGTCATTCACCTCATTAAGGCTGTTTCTCTTGACTGTCACAAATATCGAATAGCGGCCTGCAACTTCATATATCTCGTCAACATTCATTTTTCTGATCTGCCTTGCGATCTGCTGCGTCGGCCTTCCTGAATGCGTTGAAACTTCAATTATCACAGTGGCTTCGCCTGACAAAACAGCTGTGAATTTTTTTATAACGCCCTCATTGATCATCTTTGCAACCCTTTTCCTTATTGTGCCTTCGCTGACTTTCAGCTTTTTGGCTATCTGCAGAAAAGGCATTCTTGCGTCTTCCTTGAGCATCTGAATTATCCTGTGATCCACCGCATCCATAAGCCTCGGGAATACGAAATCATATATAAAGGTTTCGATTTTGGTACGAAAAACGTAAGAAAAAGACGAAAAAATGCACTGTGCAATTCCGTGAACAGAAAAACAATTAAAGTTTTCTGTTCAAAATTGTGAAAAAGAGAAATCTGTTTGTTACTCGGTTTAGCAAAGTTTATTAATCGGGGGACTTACTATAATCACAAATGTTAAGGGTAATATTTGATACTAATGTTTATGGCTTATTAATCAAAGAGAAAGAGATAGATGTAATAAGAGAAAAGATTGAAAAAGATAAAGATTTTGTTATATACGGTTTTCAGCCAATAAGAAAAGAATTAAGAGACACGCCAAAGAACGAAAGGCTAGGCAAATTAAGGAAAAGAAACCTCCTTTTAGGCCTGTATGACGAGTTAACGAAAGGAAGGTACCTGAAGGATTCAATTCAAATTAACAGGCTGGCTTTAAAATTCTACAATGCCTATAGGGAATTCGGGGGAATAAGAAGTTGGAAAGAAACCAATATAGATGTTGATTTTACTATTGTTGCCTGTGCTAGTTTCTATAAATTGGATGTTGTAGTTTCTGATGATTCAACAACTATGTTAAGTAAGCCGGCTATGAAAGCCTATAGGCATATAACACTGAAAGAAGGAGCATGGCACCCTAACTTTTGGAAATATTCAGATCTGAGAGTAAAATACGAATTTTAACTAGTTGTAACTTTAATAAATTTGTTTATTTCTTTAATAAACTCCGGGTCTTTTTGAGCTTCCTTTATAGCTTTAATCAATTCTTCTCCTTTTAACCTATTCGTTGTTTTTTGCATATTCTATTAGAATGCCCACATATATTTAAATCTTTCTTTTACCCAAAATACTCCTCATGCAATACTCTGACAGCATTCTCTGCGTCTTCAGCCTTCACAACAAAGCCGGTGTTAATTTCAGATGCTCCCTGGGAGATCATCTCGATATTTATGTTATTTCTTCCTAAAACGCTGAACAGCGGCCCGACAACATTTGGAATATGGTGCATTCCTTCGCCTACAACGCAGACAATCGCCTTATTTTCTTCAACATTTACAGTTGCAAACCTGTTTAACTCCCCTATCGCCTTATCCAGATTGTCTTTTTTGTCAACTGTTACTGAAACGCTTACCTCGCTTGTTGAGACCATGTCAACAACAACGTGGTACTTTCTGAAGATGTCAAATATCTTTGCAAGAAATCCGTAAGCATCAATCATCCTTGTTGAATTTATTGTTATGACAGTTATGTTCTTTTTTATAGCAATCGCCTTTGCTATTTTTTCAGATCTTGACGGCTCATTGACAATCAAAGTTCCCTCATTTGAAGGCTCATAAGTGTTCAGCACCCTTACCGGAATGTTTTTTCTCATTGCAGGCAGTATTGTTTTTGGATGCAGGACCTTTGCCCCGAAATAAGCAAGCTCAGCAGCCTCATTGAAGCTTATATTTTCAATGGTTTTTGCTTCTTTCACAATCTTCGGGTCAGTTGTCATCATGCCATCCACATCAGTCCATATCTGTATTTCTTCTGCATTCAATGCCGCTCCTATAATTGCAGCGCTGTAATCAGAGCCGCCTCTGCCTAATGTTGTAACTGCTCCGCTGCTTGTTTTACCTATGAAGCCCGTTATAATCGGAATTGCTTTTTTATCTGACAAATGCATTCTCATCTGCTCTTCTGATTCTGGCAATGGCTCTGCTCCGCCAAACTTGTCATTTGTTATTAATCCTACATCATACGCATCATGCGCTTCTGCTTCCATGCCCTGCTTTGTCATGTGTGCAGCAACAATCCTGGCAGACATCCTCTCGCCGAAAGACTGCACAAGATCCATTGTCTCTGTTGTGACTTCCTTATATTTAGCAATTCTTTCAATTAATCGTTCAAATTCATCAAGCTTGTCCTGCACTAAAGAATTGTCAAGCCCCAATTCTTTTATTATTGCATGATGTTTTTCCCTGATCTCATTCAGAACAGCAGAATAATCCCCGCTCTGGAATGCAAGATTTGCTGCATTGATCAGCTTATCCGTAATGCCGCCGACAGCGCTGACAACAACAATCGGATCTCTATCTAACCTGCTTTTCACAATATCCTGCACTGCTTTGATCCTCTCAGCGCTTCCGACTGATGTTCCCCCAAACTTCATGACGATCATATTGAGAATGGTAATTCTTCCACATTTAAAAAATTAACTGAAAAAGTTACGAAGTTCGTAGAAAATGTAATCGTAAAAATAAATAAGTTACAGCGCCATTCGTGGCGGTGCGACGGTCAAAATTTTTAACAAAATTTTGTCCTGCTCGGTTTCCCGTAGGGAGCAACCCCTCCTCGCCGCACGCCACCATGGCGCTGACGAGCCGAGGGTTGGCTCCTTCGGAGTGGCTCGTAGCACAAGCGAATGTAATGAGCTTGTGCGTAAGCCGCCATTGTGGTGGCGTGCAGAAAACAGAAATTGACATTAAACTTCCAATAGCGGGCCCAACGAGATTCGAACTCGCGACCTACTGATTAAGAGTCAGTCGCTCTAACCAGGCTGAGCTATAGGCCCAATAATAAAAGAATATGCACTTTATTTATAAAGATTTTTAATTGCAAATAAGAATAGCTAATGATTGCAGATCATCACTACTTAAAAATAGAAATATTTATATATAGCTATACTTTTATAATGTAAATAAAGTAGAGGGTTGAAGAATGACAAATGTGGCTGACAGTACAAGAGATGTTCAAGAAGTAAGTGAAGAAGAATTAAAAAAATTTCTGGATCTGTATAAAAAAGCCCAAGATCTAAGATCGGAAGAATCAACTCAAGGAAGACTAAAGAACTTAAAAGAAAGTCTAAAAGGAACAGACTTATCTTCTGAACTTTCTGATAGGATTGACAGTAAGCACCAAGAAGTGTTAGTTAATTACAATACAACTAAATCTGAGCTTGAAGGATATTTAAAACAATTTTATGTTTTGTTGAAATTAAGGCTGGAGGTGGGTAAAACAGCCGAATGTTTTTATATTCAGGTAGATGATATCAATCCTATAGGTAGATTATTGTTGAGTAGAGTATTCGGAGAACATAAAAATAAGGACATTTTGGATATGCCTTTGAATGGTGGACTGCCTCACATAGGTGATTACTATTTTAGATTCTCGGAAGAAAAAAAAGTGCATTTAATGGTAGAGGCAGATAGGGAGGATGATAGATACTCACTTAAAAAATATGACCTATCTATCTTGCTAAACAAAATAAAAGAACAAGATAAGGAAGGCATAGTGAAGATTAAAATACTTGATATGAATTACACAACCGGATCATAGAAGGGCGTTTTCTCTTTTTATCCCTTTCCATTCGCCTACTGGGAACAAAAGAAAATCTAAAAGAAAGAACTAATTAAAAAAGATACAATGGACTGGCAGGAAGGCTGCCCATAATATGAGCCCCTTATTTTTGCTGTGTGCATTACATATTAATAAAAACTATTGAAATATTAAGCGCAACTGCAAAACTCACCCACAGAATATACGGAACAAGAAGATAGGCTGCCGGCTTTGAGATCTTGTAAAACTTTATGATTGTGAGCAGGATTGCCAGCCACAAAATTATTATTTCTATTGAAGCATATAATGGAGACCTTAACCCGAAGAAGATAATTGACCACACCATATTAAGCAAAAGCTGGATTCCAAAAAATATCAATGCGATCTTAGCACCTTTTGCTTTGATCCCTTTCTCCCACACCAAATACAGCGAAATGCCCATCAAAAGAAATAATGCAACCCACACAGGCCCGAAGATCCAGTTTGGCGGATTAAAGCCTGGCTTCTCTAATGCGGCATACCATGTGTCAACAGATGACGCTGTAAAGAATGATCCGATCAATCCGGCCAATTGGCAGATTATGATTGAAAATATTAACTTATAGTTATTTTTTATTTTCATTTATACTTATTTATCGAAACTCATATATAAATTATTGCCATCAAACATCCAAATTAACAACTTCTCTTGCATGCTCTTCTATGAACCTTCTCCTAGGCTCCACTTCCTCACCCATCAAGATCGAGAATATCCTGTCTGCCTCAACAGCATCTTCTATTGTGACCTGCTTCAAAATCCTGACATCGGGATCCATTGTTGTTTCCCAGAGCTGCTTTGGATTCATCTCGCCAAGGCCCTTATACCTTTGTATTGCAACTCCATCTTTTCCGATCTCATTAAGCAGAGTGTTCATCCTCTCGTCATTGTAAACCCAGTTGACCTGCTTGCCTTTCTGCACCCTGTACAAAGGCGGCTGGGCAACATAAACATAGCCTGCTTCAATCAAAGGCTGCATGTACCTGTAAAAGAAAGTCAAAAGCAATGTCCTGATATGAGCGCCGTCAACATCTGCATCAGTCATTATGATTATTTTATGGTATCTTGTTTTTGAAATGTCAAATTCATCTCCTATTCCGCAGCCGATTGCGCTTATTATTGTGATAATCTCATTATTGATCAGCATCTTGTCCATTCTCGCTTTTTCAACATTAAGGATCTTTCCTCTTAAAGGAAGTATTGCCTGGAATTCCCTGTTCCTTCCCTGTTTTGCGCTATTATGGACAAACACTCCTGATGCAAGTGCAAAGTTATGAGTCCCAGGAACTTCAATGTCATACACGTCTATTTTTTCCTGTACTGGAATAATTGCTTTTATTTTATGGTTATATCCCGCAACAGCTTCTTTAAGCCTTGCTTCATCGTTCTGGAAAAAATGCTCAAGGAAAGTCGGATAGGATAATACATTTTTATCATTTAATTCCTTCCTTAATCTTTCAAATTCTTCTGAATTGACGTTTTTATCTTTTTCGTAAACTTGTCTAAGAACCTTTATAGTGCTTTCATAATATGTTTTATTATAAGCTATTCTGCGTTTTTTCCTGAAATCAGGAGTCCACTGCTCTTTTGTCTTATTTCTTCTCCATTCTATTAAAGGTTGGTTTACCCATTGCTTCTTTGCCATTCCAGAAAGCGCTTTTTTAGCTTCAGGATGCTCTTTAAAGAACTTATCAACACGTTCAGCTTGTTTTACTCGGTTTTCTGCTGAAGACCAGTATTCCTGCTGCATTTTATTTAAATTTTCTTTAGATTTTTTCCTGTACTCCTCATTTGAATTATAAAATTCTAAAAACTTCCCAACCATGTACTTTTTATACTCTCCATTTTCCCACTGCAGCTTTGCACGTTTGCTTAACTCATCTCGCATGAGCAGCATTTTTTGCCGTATTTTTTCTCTGAACTCAGGAGTTTGCCTTAATGCCTGAAGTTTTTCCCTGACCTCTTTTGTATTCAGTATTTTTTTTGCTAACAAAGAATGCAGTGACATATGCTCTTCTTTTGTAAGCCTGCAAATATTTGTCGGGTCATTATTTAGCTTATCAAAATATTTATGATGCCGGTGTGATCCTTCCATTTCAGTATATACTTTATTCCTTAAATTATATTCGTCTGCCAACATATGCGTAAAAATCCATCTGTTCTCATTCGGGCTGTATACGAGCTCATAGCCTTCAATTGTTATCCGTTTCCCTTTGTGTGAAAGCTGTCGTTTGAAAGGCATTAGCGAATCAGATGTTTTTAATTCATGTGCGTGTTTGAATATTCCATCACGTAGCATAAACAGGTGGTCGGGGGTGCAGGTTATTTCTTCATCGTTGTCAAGCAATATCCTGATAACTTCTGCATTTATTTTTGTTTTTCTAGGATTTTCAATTTTTTGTACCCCGATTCTGCCATCATCCATAATTGTATAACAATAATGCTCCTTTCCTTGTGCGTTCTCCTCAACCAATTCTTTAAAAGAAATATTTCTATCATCAGTTAGTGCTATTTTTGCATCTCCTGAAAAACAACCTCCAGCACTGTCGCCTTCCACAATATATACCTCGCATTGCGCAGGGTCGCGATTAGAGCAGTCAGCCAGCTTGCCTGGCAATGATCCGGAATCAAGCGCGCTTTTTCTTCTAGCCAGCTCACGTGCTTTTCTTGCAGCCTCTCTTGCCTGAGCAGCTAAAACAGATTTTTCAATTATTGCTTTTGCAACTGTCGGATGTTCTTCAAGATAATTGCCAAGCGATGTTGTAACCAAAGAATCAACTATTCCTTTTACCTCAGAATTGCCGAGCTTTGTCTTTGTTTGGCCTTCAAACTGCGGCTCTGCTATTTTTAATGCGATAACCGCTGCAAGTCCTTCCCTTGCGTCATCGCTTTCAAGCTTTATATCTTTTAAAAGCCCGAATTTCTCACCGAAATTATTCATCACCCTTGTCAATGCTGTCTTGAATCCGATCAAATGAGTTCCGCCTTCATGCGTATTGATGTCGTTGACAAAAGAGAATACCTGCTCATTATAGCTGTTGTTGTACTGCATTGCTATCTCGAGCTTTGTGCCGTTCTTTTCTCCGCTGAAATAGATAACATCATGCAGCGCTGCCTTGTTCTGGTTGATATATTTGACAAACTCCATAATGCCGCCTTCGTAGCAGAATATCTCCTGCTTGCTGGTTCTTTCGTCATTTAAAACAATCTTTAATCCCTTGTTCAAAAAAGCCAGCTCTCTAAGCCTTGTTGCAACAACATCATAATCATAGATTATATCCGTAAAAATCTCTTTATCGGCTAAAAAGGTTATTTTTGTCCCTCTTTCTGATGTGCCCCCTACAACATACACTTCATTTATCTCCTTGCCCTTATTGTAAGTCTGGGTGTATATCTTGCCATCCCTGTAAACCTCCGCATTAACAACAGATACACCGACACCATGCCGGCCGCCACTAACCTTATAAGCTCCTTTCTCGAACTTGCCGCCGGCGTGCAGCTTCGTCATGACAATCTGCAGCGCGCTGACATTGAACTTTGGATGGATGTCAACTGGAATTCCTCTGCCGTTGTCAATAACACTTATTCTATTATCAGCATGAATAGTAACTTTTATCAAAGTGCAATGCCCGACAAGGGCTTCATCCACAGAATTGTCAACAACCTCATTGATCAGATGATGCAGTCCTCTGCTTGAGGTAGAGCCAATGTACATGCTTGGCCTTTTCCTGACTGCTTCAACATTGCCCAGTACAGTTATGTCTTTGGCTTCGTAGCTTTCTTCCGGCATTTTGATCAGGTTTTTATTTTTATCGTCTAAAAAATTAGTTAAAATCCAATAAAAAAGAAATCGCATTAGCTTATAAATCTATCGTTTGTAGAATGGCGAGATAAGGCTTAAATTGGCAGAATTTTGGTGTTTTGGATAAAGAAAACTAAGCCACTTTCAACAGTTTGTCTATTGTTTTGCTTTTTGGCTTTACAAGAGTTATCTTAACAACCTTTTCTTCCAGCTCTTTCTGGTAAAAAAACTCAAGATTACTGGCGGCATTAATTGTTGCACGATAATTATTAGAGCATCTCCACCATTCATCATGTTTTCTATAATAAGCAGTTCCTTCAAATTCCCTTACAGGAAGCCCTTCGTAATGTGCTTTCATTCAAAACCTTAATATCGCTTATTCAGCGGTCTTTATGGCTTCTTTCCATCCCTTTATAAACGCAGCTTCCCATGAGCTTATTTCATCATTTTCAACCAATTCTTCCCTTTCGTCATCACTATAAACAAATTCGTCATCTTCAAATTCCTCATCTTTATCATCTTTCATGGCTTCGCCTCCCAAGTTAAACTGATGTTTGACCCCCTTTTTGACCTGTATACTCTAAAACAATTAAATATATATACTTATTCTATATACCATATATACCATATAACGGCTATATGCGGTTCTGTAAAACTTACGGTAAAAGAGGGGAGTGTAAGCTATGGAATTCAGGAAATTAATCGGATTCGGAAAGAACTCATACATAATCTCGCTGCCGAAAGCGTGGGTGCAGAAAAACAAGCTTAAGAAAGGCGATCCCATATATATTGAGGAGAGAGATGGCGATATAAGCTTATACCCTGGCATCAAAGAAGAGAGTGATGCAAAAGAAATCACAATAGATGTTGACGGAAAATCAATTAAAGAAATCAAGAGAGAGCTTGTTCCGGCATATATAAACAATTTCACAACCATAATGCTGACAGGCAAAGAGCTGAAAAAAAGGGCAAAGCAGATAAGGGACCTGATCCATGACCTGGTGGCGCTTGAAATAATCGAGCAGACATCCGAAAAGATCATCACAAAATCATTTCTGAATGCAAAAGAGCTTTCTGTAAAAGACCTCATCCGGAAAATGGAGATAATGACGAGGGCCATGATTTCAGATTCAAAATCAGTTATCAGCGAAAGCAGCTATGAAAACATCAGGCACCGCGATGATGATGTCAACCGCCTCTATTACCTCCTGCTCAGGATTCTGAAATATGCGCTGAATAACCCGTCGCTGGCTTCGAATTACTTTAAAATGTCATCTGCAGCCATACTTGATGCATGGAGAATAGCATATGTGCTTGAAGAAATTGCTGATGAGGCAAAAAGGACTGCAAGATACCTTGCGCTTGTAAGATTAAGCAATGCAGATAAAAAAAGCCTAATAGATCTGCTTTCTCTTGTTGAGGACACGTATCTTAATACTATGAAGGCATATTACACAGATGACAGAGAGCTTATTTACAGAATGGCACGCAGAAAGGCAGAGATCATAAAGCAGTGCGATGAATTATATGAGCATATGTGGAATAAAAAATACGTGCCGACTGTGATTGAGAAATTCAAGTTCATGGCTGCCGCAACCCATAATATTGGGAGAATAGTTTACACATGATGCCAAAAAACAATGCAATTGCAGTAATATCAGATGTTCACTCAAATCTGGAAGCTCTGGAATCCGTCTTGGAAGACATAGACAAGCACGGAATAAAAGATATATACTGCTTGGGTGACATAGTCGGCTACGGCGCATCTCCGAATGAAGTCATTGAGTTGTTCAAAAAATATAAAATAAAGTCTGTCAGGGGAAACCATGATTCTGCCATAGTTCATGAAGAATCATTCACGGATTTTAAATCGTATATGGATTTTAATGACCATGCTCGTAATGCTCTTAAAATAACGAAAAATTTGCTCACCAGAGAATCAAAAAAATATCTGAAAAACCTTAAAGACTTTATGGTTATTGATGGAGTTCGCTTTGTCCATAGCTCTCCTCCAGATTCGTATAAAAATTATGTCTATTACACTACAAGCAAATATGCTTTTGAAAAGTTTGATGAAGACCTGTGCTTTATTGGGCATACCCATAAGCCATGCGCATATGTTTGCAAGAAAATTGATGAAGGCTTGACTCTAAAGTTTGAAGATTTAAATATAGAAAATGTCAATATGGAGCAGATTTTATCTTTGGCTTTTGAAAAAAGCGAAAGGTGCATATTCAATCCAGGAAGCGTAGGCCAGCCAAGAGATGGATCAGTTAATGCAAAATACTGCATTCTTTACAATAGCGAAAACAGCGATGAAAAAGAAATAGAGCTTAAATGCGTTCCGTATGACATTAATAAAGCTGCTGACAAAATAAGAAAAATCATGAATGATGATTATCTTGCCGAAAGGCTTTATGAAGGCAGGTGATTTATCGTCTGATTTTTTACAAATAACTAAATTTATATACAAGTTCCATCATAATTATGATCGTCGGAATAAATGTCAATAAAATTTTTTATTTTGATGGGGATAATTTTAAATGAATCGTGAAAAAAATAGGAAATTAACAATCGCCTTAACATACAACAAAAAAAGAAGCCCAAAAGAAGGTGAGCCTGAAGATTTGTATGCGGAGTTTGATACAGAGCAGACGATCAATGCAATAAAAAATGCGATTGAAGGCAAAGGCAATGACGTAATTCTTGTTGAGGCTGATGAAGATGCATTCTTAAAACTAAAGGATTTGAAAAATAAAATAGGCCTTGTCTTCAATATTGCTGAAGGAATAAGAGGAGATGCCAGAGAATCGCACATTCCGGCATTCTGCGAGATGCTTAATATTCCGCATACTGCTTCAAGCGCTTTAACGCTCGCTATAACATTGGACAAGGCAAGGACAAAAGAAATTCTTTCTTACAGCAATATACCGACTCCAAAATTCCAGGTCTTCAATGATGAAAATGAGGAACTAAATGAAAATTTAAATTTCCCATTAATTATAAAGCCATTAAGAGAAGGCTCAAGCAAGGGAATCAGGAACAATAATATCGTGAATTCAGAAAAAGAGCTGAGACTAAAAATAAAAGAGCTGATTAAAAATTACAGTCAGCCCGCAATTGCCGAGGAATTCATTGAAGGAAGAGAGTTTACAGCCTCGGTAATTGAGAATGGAAGCCAAAAAGTCCTCCCTCTTGTTGAAATTACTTTTGATTATCTGCCAAAGCACATAAAGAAAATTGATTCTTATGAGGTGAAATGGATTTACGACAATCCAAACAGCAAGATCGATCCTCTGGTATGCCCTGCGAAGCTTGACAGGGAAACAGAAGACAAAATTAAAAAAATCTCATTAGATGCTTTCAATGCTATTGGCTGCAAGGACTGGTGCAGGATCGACATAAGGCTCGATAAAAAAGGAATTCCAAAAGTTTTGGAAGTGAATGCATTGCCCGGCATCATGCCCGACCCCAAGGAAAATTCAAGGCTGCCCAAGGCAGCATATGCAGCAGGAATGAGTTATGGTCAATTGATCAACGCAATAGTTGATAATGCGATAGAGAGGCACAACATATGAATATTGCCCTGGCATACAATCAGATAAAGAAGAAAATACTGAAAAACAAGCCTGTAGATGCAATAGCTGAGCTTGACAGCAAAGAAACAATTGATGCCTTAAAGGAAGCTATTGAAAAAAACGGCCATGACGTTATCCTGATTGAAGCAGATGAAAATGCTTATGAGCTTCTGAAAAACGAGAAAAATGAGATTGATCTGGTTTTCAACATTGCTGAAGGTATTTCAGGCGAATCAAGGGAAAGCTACATTCCTTTTATGTGCGAAATGCTCGGCATCCCTTATACAGGCTCTGCCCCATCAACACTGGCAATCTGCCTGAACAAAGCTAGGACGAAAGAAATCCTGTTGCACCACAATATAGCAACTCCGAAATTCCAGATTTTTAATGGCGAGAATGAGAAATTAAATGAAAACATAGCTTATCCTGTTATTCTGAAATTAAAAGATGAAGGCTCAAAAATGGGCCTCACAAAAAGCTCTGTTGTCGGGAATGATGCTGAGCTTAAAAAACAATTGGCTTATCTTTTTAAAACTTACAGCAGGCCGGTCATGGCAGAGGAATTCCTTGCAGGAAGGGAATTCACAGTAGGCGTAATAGGAAATGACAATCCAATAACATTCCCTCCAGTTGAAGTAAAATTCAGCGAGCAATTGAAAGAAAGCGAAAGGGTTGTTCTTTTCCAGGTTGATGAGCCTGTTATTCCTTTGATCAAGTCTGTTGATAAAAATTTTTCAAACAGCAAAAACTATGTTGATTATGCTTCAATCTGCCCTGCTGAGATTCCGAAAGAGCTTGAGTTGAAATTAAAGGAAACTGCGCTAAAGGCGTACAGGGCATTAAGGTGCAGGGACTGGTGCAGGATAGACATGCGGCTTGATAAAAAAGGAAAAGTTAATGTCTTGGAATTGAACCCTATTGCAGGGATAGACCCGAGCTATTGGTTTCCGAAGGCTGCAAAGGCAGCTGGCCTGGAATATCCCCTCTTAATCGGGAAAATCATAGATTATGCATCTGAAAGATATGGGATAAAAAGAGCAGTTGTGGCAGAATGAATATAAACAGCGCGATATTGAGCAAAGGAATTGCAATAAATGCAAATAAAGGATACAAAGTCACATACCCTGAAAATATTTGGACCGGTCTGAAATTAAAAACAAAGCAAAGCATAATAGGCAATCTTGCTTATGCGAAACTGGCTTCTTATTCGGCTTTTTTGAAGGATGAATTTGCCTTCAACAGCGCTCTGCCGCGCTTAAAAAGCTTTTTTGACGAATGCGCAATAAAGGATTTTCCAAGATTCGCCCATGAGGATAATTTATCAGTCAGGGAGATGATTGAAAATTTCAAAAATGCAGAATTCAGGTTCAATTCAGATGAAGCTTCAATTCCTGAGGAGGATGCAGATACAGAAGATGGCGCGGTGCTGGGCATGTCATTCGGAAAGGACAGCCTTCTCTCATATGCAGTTGCAAGAGAAATAAAGCTGCCGGTAAAGCTTGTTTTTGTCAGGGACTGCGGAAAGGTGGAATTAAAGCACAAATTAAGCATAATGGGCAAATTCAAAAAAAAATTCAATGAAGATGTTTCCATACTCAGGGACAATACAGACAATATTGCATGCGATAAGTCGCTAAATACGATCAATTCAGAAGGCATTTACGGATCCAATGCAATGAACGGGTATATGCTTATGCTTCTGCCGTTCGCTTACGGCTTCGGGCATAATACAGTTCTATTCGGGAATGAGCACAATCTTAATGATTATTTCATAGACGAACAGGGTTTTAAATGCTACCCGTCATACGAGCAGAGCAGCGAATGCATTGAAGGCCAGAATAATGCCCTTATGCAGTTTACAGGAAAAAAAATCGGAGTGGCAAGCCTGATTAACCCGCTATACTGCTTGTCTGAATACAAAATTCTCTATAAAAGATACCCCCGCCTGGCGGAACTCCAGATGTCTTGCCCGCACGATCCTTATGAGAACCAGGAAAATAAGTGGTGCTATAAATGCTCGACATGCGCAAGAACTTTTCTCTATACTTCTGCGGTTGGCGGCGATATAAAAAGCATATCCTTCAACAAAAATTTCTTTGGTAAAGAATACGGGAATTTATACGTCTTGTTTAACAAAGCCATTAAGAGAATATATGAAAAGCCTGAAGCAGTGAGGGACGAGCAATTATTCGCCTTTTATCTGGCGTCAAAGAGAGGCAGCAATACATATCTCGTTGAAAAGTTCAAGAAAGAGTTCATAGACGAAGCAAAAGAAAGGGAAGATGAGCTCTATAAGAAATTTTTCGGAGTTCATCCTTCGCCTGCGATTCCAAATAAGCTTAAAGCTGAAGTCATTTCGATATATAAAGAGGAATTGGGGCAATAATGTCCAAAGCGCCAGACAACATAAAAAAAATCCTTGAAGAAAAGGTTGAAGTAAATGACGGCAGTTTTTTTCATAACGATGTCGAGGAAACAGCAAATAAAAAAAACTTTCTTCTTGAAAGCGCTGAAAAATTCGGCACACCGCAGTATTTTCTTGACGAAGCCAAATTAAAAAAAAGAGCTTTGTTTTTCATGAACACTTTTAAGCAATATCTGCCTGATTCTGAATTTTTTTACGCATTTAAATGCAACGATTTGCCCTTTTTGGCAAATGCCTTAAAAAATACAGGTTATAATGCGGATGTTGCAAGCCTGTTTGAGCTGAAGCTCGCATTAAAGCTCGGCTTTGGCAAAATAATTTTTACTGGCCCGGGAAAAGAGGATGAGGAGCTAAAGCTGGCAATAGAAAACAGCGATAAAGTCATTTTGAACATAGACAATTTTGATGAATTAGGCAATTTAATAAGAATAATGAATAAAAATAAAAAAAACAAACTAAGCATTTCCATAAGATTGAACCCGCATGATTCTGTCATGGAAGAATGGTCTAAATTCGGAATTGAGCTGAAAGAGCTGGACAAAGCAGTTGAAAAAATAAAAGAGCATCCGCAATTGAAGCTGAGAGGCCTCCATTTTCACTGCAGCTGGAACTGCAATCCGGACAAATACGTTGAGAATATAGGAATAATCGGAAAGCACTTTAAAGATAATTTCTCAGCCAAAGACATCCAAGAACTTGAATTTGTCAGCATAGGCGGAGGATTCTATCCTGAGGGAAATGCAATTCTGATGAAAGAGACAGACAAGGGAAAGCTGTTGGGCATGCTTAATCCTGAAGAAGCTGATCTTCACAGCATAATTGTTGAAAACGTTGAGCCGCTGGATACTTTTGGCAAAAAAATATCTGCTGCTTTTGAAAAATACATTTTTGCCTTTAACCCAAAAATAAAGGTTTATTTAGAGCCTGGAAGATTTATTTCAATGCATTCCACAACGATTTTAACAAAGGTTATTTCAATAAAGAATAATGGCGTTATAGTTGACGGCGGCGCAAATATGGTGGGGGATTTCAGGTTTTCAGAATATTCTTTTGCTCCGCTGGTTAATTTAAATGCGCCATCCCTGATTCTCAGCAAAAAAACAATATACGGCCCTCTCTGCCACCCTTCAGATTTATGGGGCTATTCTTTTTTTGGGGAAGATATCAAAAAAGGAGATATCATTGCAGTGCTGAACCAGGGAGACTATGTATTTTCATATGCATCGCGGTTCATCAAGCCAACAGCGCCGTATATAATTCTGACTGAAAAAAATAAATTTGTTGTTGGAAAAGAAAAAGAAAAATTTGAAGAAAGGTATTTTGGCTGCAAGTTCTGATTTTTTTTCTCGTCGAGAGATTTTCTTTCGATTTCCTGAAAGAACCTTTAAAGAAAAAATTCATAAAAATCAAGAATTTCTTTCGTCGTAAAATTTCAAAAATAAATACATTTAAATATAAGTTCTTTCACAATATATTTTAATAAAAATATTGTTTTCAAGGAGGAAAACTGACATAACAATGAAATTAAGATCTTTTTATTTTAATAACACAAGACATAAAATTTTATTTAATTTCTATGTGAGGTGAACTTAGTCTAATTATTTAATCAAAAAAGAGAAAGATGGCAAGGTCGTTGATAAGGCAGGAGCTAATTTTAGTGAAGGAGCAGGAAACTGAAGGGTTTTCTTTGTGGAAAGAGATAATGAAGAACAGCATTAACTCTGCTGATCAGCTGGCTGCAATATGCAAATGCCCGATAAATGCGCAGGAGCTGAACGAAGTTATTAAAAAATACCCAATGAGGGTGAATTCTTATTTCTTAAGCTTGATCAAGTCAAAAGATGACCCGATCTGGAAGCAGTGCATACCTGATAAGAACGAACTGGTTAACAGCGAAGTCATGACTGAAGATCCTCTCTGCGAGGAAAGGGACAGCCCGGTTCCAGGATTGACGCACCGCTATCCTGACAGAGTTTTGCTTCTTGTCTCAAACCAATGCGCAACTTACTGCAGGTTCTGCACAAGAAAAAGAAAAGTCGGCGATCCTTTCAAAAGAATAACAAAAGAGCAGATTATGAAAGGCATAGAGTATATCAAAGAGCATAAGGAAATAAGGGATGTTTTGTTGTCAGGAGGAGATCCTTTGCTGCTTTCAGACAGCTATTTGGAATGGATTTTGAAAGAAGTGAGAGCCATTTCTCATGTAGAAATTATAAGAATTGGCACAAGAGTGCCATGCACACTGCCGCAGAGAATAACGCCTGAGCTTTGCAAGATGCTTAAGAAATATCATCCGCTTTTCATTAACACGCATTTCAACCATCCTTCTGAAATCACAGAAGAAAGCAAAGCAGCATGCGAGATGCTTGCTGACACAGGGATTCCGCTTGGAAACCAAAGCGTACTGATGAAAGGCATCAATGATGATCCTGCTGTGATGAAAGAGCTGATGCACAAGCTTCTGATGATGAGAGTGAAGCCTTATTATATATATCAGGCAGACTTGGTCAAGGGGACAGAGCATTTCAGGACAAAGATCAAGGCAGGGCTTGATGTAATAAAGGCTTTGAGAGGGCATACATCAGGATTGGCAGTTCCGCAGTATATAATAGATGCGCCTGGCGGAGGCGGAAAGATACCTTTACTGCCAGAATACGTTGTTTCTTACGCTGACGGGAAGATCGTTCTAAGGAACTATGCTGATAAGGAGTACATCTATACCGAGCCGAATGGATGCTGAATAGGTTTGGTTTTGAATATAATGGTAATTTCTTAAACAATATCAATAAAAAATCCAGTCATGGTGCCGACGAGGGAAGGGTTGCTCCCCAAGTTTTTAGCAAAAACTTGGCAAAAAAATATGAGGCATAAAGCCTCATGCCACGACCAGATCACTTTTGATGCCAGTTGTGGCGTGGAGCTTCATGCTCCACCTTGCGTGTCAACTGAGCGTAACCAGTTGGCGGGAAACCCGAGTAGGACAAAACTTGTTTTGTCCGTAGGCACCATGGTTGGCTGGATTTTTTAGAATAACATGCATTAAAGCGCATATTTTTATTTGCTTACCTTAAATTAAACACGCCGCGACCCGGATTTGAACCGGGAAGGCCTTGCGGCCAGCAGTTCTCTTGCGCTGATCAGTTCGAGACTACCGCAGTACCGAGTTGTGCCATCGCGGCATAATAAGAAAGATATTGGTTTTATTTTTAATGGTTTCTAAAAAAATACCCCCAACGGGATTTGAACCCGTGTCTCGGGCTCGAGAAGCCCATATGCTTGGCCGGGCTACACTATGGGGGCATACGCCGCGACCCGGATTTGAACCGGGAAACCCTTGCGGGAACAGAATCTCTCGAAAATGTTCCAGTCCTGCGCATTTGGTCAGCGAGGCTCAGGCATAGCCTTCGCCATTTACCAGATTGTGCCATCGCGGCATAAGAGCTAAAGATTTCACTTTATTTATAAGATTTTTGCTTGTTTTGAGTTTATTTTTAATTTTGTGTTATGTCGATTATTACTCGCTGTGCCTCGCCTAGACAACGAGAAACTTCAATATAGGCGATAGAATGACTTCTGTACATAGAATAATGGAGCTGATTTTTCCTTTCTTTTAGGGAGACATTTCAGATATTTAATTTCATGGCATTCTGCGATTTCCATTATTTGTTCTTCTGTTAATGGTCCCCTCATCAACTCTTTCCTTCTCGTTACTATCCCTTCTTGGTTAACATAAGATTCCCATGCCCCCGAACTATTTATTGCCAAAATTCTTATTATACCTTCAAATAAAATTTCTCCTTCTTCATCTCTAATTCTTTTCGTTAAAGCAACTTTACTGGCTAGATTAGTTTCCGAACTCATTTATCTCACCATTTTAATAATATGTAACCAATACTTATAAATATTTCTTTTTTTAACGGCTCGTCACTGCTATGTCATAAGCAAAAGATGATCTTGCTAAAGCAAACAATCGGGCATAAAACAATAACCTTTAAATAAAAAGGCATTTTAATCAAGCGTTATGAATTTAACTATAATCAAAAGCCAGTTTTTGAAATCAGTTTATATTCTGAAGAATAATCCCAAATACATCATATTTTCAGCTATTTTCGATCTATTGTTCTTCGCCATTTACGGCGTTGTTTCGCTTGCTATTTTCAACATAATAACAGACAAGGCCAACATTCTGCTGCAGATCGCCAGCAGCAGCAAAGATTCAATTAACCAGCTAATTGCAGAGGGAAAAAACCTGTTCCAGGCAATGATGCTGCAGCAGGGATTCAGCCAGGGCTTAAAGTCGATACTGCTTTTGTTTTTCGCTTTGATGATTTTTATTTATCTGGTTTATTGCGTATTCCAGGGCATGAACTGGAGAATTGCCAGAAAACTTACAGGAGGCAAATTTGAGGTCATTGGCTTTATGAAATCTTTTTTTAAAATAAACATTTTGTGGTTCGCGATTTTTTATCTCGGGCTGCTTTTTGAAAGAATTATCGGCATAGTCCTGATATTAAGCGGCAAAAAGCAGGATACCGGGGTTATAGCCCTGATTATTGCAGTTTTAGTCGCTTATTTCGCCTTCATAAGCTACGCATTGATCGGGAAGAAAGGAGCAATTAAGCGCGCATTCGCATCAGGTTTTAAAAAATTTTTGATCTTTGTTCCGGTGTATATTGTTATTGCCATTGTATTTTTAATAATAAATTACATTCTTATTTTAGCACAGCAGCTAAATTACGCTCTTATGGTTGTTTTAGGGTTTTTACTGTTCCTCCCTGCATTAAGCTGGGCAAGGGTATTTATTTGTTTGATTGCCGATAAAACAGATAAAGTGAAAAATGCCTGATGAAACATCAGCCGGAGCTGTAGTCTTCAGAAAAGATGGAGAAACAAAATACCTTCTACTGCAGTACAGGGCAGGCCACTGGGACTTTCCAAAAGGCAATATTGAAAAAGGCGAAGAGGAGAAAGAAACTGCAGCAAGGGAGATAAAAGAAGAAACAGGCATAGCGGAAATAAGTTTTGCAGAAGGATTTAAGGAAAGAATAAAGTATTTTTACAGAAGAGAGGGCAGGCTGATCTCCAAAGAGGTTGTTTTCTATCTTATTGAAACAAAACAAAAAGAAGTAAAGATATCTTTTGAGCATATTGGCTATGAATGGCTGAATTTTGCTGATGCTCTGGCGAAAGTTACTTTTAAAAATTCAAAGGAGATTCTAAAGAAGGCGAATGAGTTTTTGATTTCAAAAACAAAATTTATTTAAATAGAGCCTGCTTTAATATCCTTTATGGCAGGGGATGAGTTGATTTATTCACTGTATAGAACAAGGTTTGATCTAGTTGAAGCTTATCAAGGCAGGGAGATTAATGCAGTGCAGTTTTTAAGATCCTATATCATAATGCAAGCGAGAGACATGTATAGAAGGATTTGCGATAGAATAGCGCTTCTTAAAGAAAGGCGCATAAAGCCAACAGATTTTGAGAAGAGGTTATTGCGGTTGGGAAATTAACAGCTTTTGTTACATTTTCTTTTCTTTCATCTTTTCAGCATACCTGTGCGCCAGATGCAATGGCTCCGGCAGCTTGTGCGGCAGCTTCATAAGATTCTTTACGATCTCCACAGCTGTCTTCAATGTTATATTATGGCCGGGGCTTATATATATTGGCTTTGAGAATTTCTTTGTTTTTAATTCAAAGGCAGCTTTTTCGTTATCAATAAAGATATCATCTCCCCTTAATTCGCCGCAAAGCAGCGATTTAGCAACCCCTATTGTCGGCTTATCAATTGAAAGCCCGAACTGGGATGCCGCACCAAATCTTCTCGGATGAAGAATTCCATTCCCGTCAAAAATAAAAATATCCGGTTCAGTTGTTAATTTGCTGTAGCACTCGATCAGAGCAGGGCATTCCCTGAAGCCAAGAAATTCAGGAATATATGGCATCGTTGCAGTTTTAATCACACATTGCTTTTCCAGCACATTCAATGTTTTATACTCGCATACAACAATCGCCGCAATAAGCTCATCACCTCTCTGCGCTATATCGCAGCCGGCAATTTTCTCTATTTTCTCAAATTCATCCTTCAGAACAATCTTTTTAGAAAGCCTTGTCTGCTCCTCTTTTAACTTGTTTATATCCATAGTCGCGCTCTGGGGCATGGCAAAAATTGCTGGCATGATGTAAAACTGAACTTCGCTAGCCCTTTACCCGCTTTATAACGTTCCTTGTTATGATGTATGAAAGAATGAGTGCTGCAATAAGTATCACAGCATACGAAGCCCTTTCTCTTCCGAACAAAAACAATGATGCCAGCGCAACTCCCGCTGTTGTTGCCAGGCCATGGCCGCCTTCGAAATCAAGATAAAAGGGGAATATATTGCCCATTATTGCTGCAAGCCCGATTAAAAAAAGATAATAGATGTTGAAGCCAAGGTAAACTGAGAGTACAACTACAAAAAATGCCTTTCCCGCGTCAAGTATTGCAACAGTAATCGCAGGCATAAATCCAATCACTTCATAAGTATTCAGAGCGCCTGCTGTTTTATTGCCGTATCTCCTTATGTCGATGCCGGCAAATGTTTTTGCAGCGAAATAGCTTGGCGAGACAGCGCCTATTAAATAAGATAGCACTGTAAAGATCATTTCAGTCAGCATGGCGCAATAATAATAAAGGAAATATTTAAATACTTCTATTTTCAGCAGTTTTAAGATGAAAAAGGGCGGTTTTATAGCTAAACTGAAGAAAACTTTATTTTTGGAAGTTTTCAGAAAAATAAAATCAGCGCCCTCTTTGTTCTTTTACATGCTTCTTTTTGATGCGATGTTTCTGCTGAGCATTTATTCCGCAAACAAGATCGTTGGTGTTTTTTCCGAAGGCAGGGTTATTCTTCCAATTTATGCTTTAGCATATATGGCAGTCTATTTTTTGATTTTTGCAGCGCTTTACTCATTTTTCAAATATTCTGTTCTGCATTTTATAAGCTCAATGTTTGAAAAATCTGAACTTAATTTCGGCAGATTTGGAAAATTCTATCTTGTCAATGTAATTGTCTTTTTTCTTTTCGGCTTTACATTCTTCATTCTTTCCTCAGTTATCCCTTTTCTCATTGTCGAAAGCTACCAAAAGCTTATCTTAAGGATTGCATTGATTTTATTCATATTCTTCGCGTATTCTTTCCTTAACCTGTGCCATTCTTTTTTTGCAAGCGGAAAAAGGCCTGTTTCTGCCGCCCTTCGTTTTACATTTAAGAAAATCAAATCTTATATCCCTGTGTTTTTAAGTTCGGTTTTATTTTTATTGGCTTACTTTATAATTTATGCAATAATCGGCCTTATCCTGAAATACACGCTTTTCTCAAAGCCTGTTCCAATGTCCTACAATGCAATATACAATGCAATATTCTCGATAGTTACAATAGTTGTCTTTTATCTGATAAACGCATTCAACAGGATTTATTTTTATCTCATAGTTAAAAGCAAAAATAAAGGTGCGTAATGTTTTACAACAGCATTGATCCTGTTCTTTTCAGGCTCGGCAGCCTTGAAGTGAGGTATTACGGCATCATCTATGCTCTCAGCTTCATAATTGCTTATTTTATGATCTATCATCTGGCAAAAAAAGGCAAATTAAAAATAACAAAGGACGATGCTGCTGATTTTGTTTTTTACCTTCTGATCGGAACAGTTATAGGAGCAAGGATCTTTTACGTTATCTTTTATGATCCTGCCTATTTCATCAGCAACCCTTTTATGATTCCTGCTGTCTGGCACGGCGGCCTGAGCTTTCACGGCGGATTAGTCGGAGCAATAATCGCGGGATTTTTATTCTGCAGAAAGAAAAAAATAAGCTTCTACGAAATTGCAGATATTGCAGTCATTCCACTTGCGCTTGGCTTGTTTTTGGGCAGAATCGCAAACTTCATCAATGGCGAGCTAGTCGGCAGAATAGCGAATGTTCCATGGTGCGTCAAATTCCAGAATTTTGAGGGCTGCAGGCACCCGTCGCAGATTTATGAGGCAGTTAAAAATTTATTTATGTTTTTTGTATTGTGGTTTGTTTATGCTCTCAAAACAAAAGGAAAAAAGCTGCCAAGCGGATTTTTATTCTGGCTTTTTGTGGTCATGTACTCAGTTTTAAGATTCTTTATGGAATTCTTCAGAAGGGTATATCCTGGAGAGGTGAAGAGGCTCTTATTGAATGAGCCGACGAGTTTCTCAAGTGACATCTTAGGCGTAGGCGCTTTTGAGGGGACAGACCCGCGGGACATTAGAGACAGGATTAAGATTCCGGCTGAGGACGTCACATGGCGCGGGGAGAGGAAGGATTTGTTAAATAGTATTTTAGCGTGGGAAAAGAAGATAAAGAAAGGGTGAGTAAGAAATGGAGGCAAAAAAATTACCTTTGAAGGGAGATGCTAAAGTAAAAGGCCCTGTTTTTGGAGTCTTTGCAACCTGTGACCCTCGGATTGATAAGACCTCAAGAGAAAGGGCTGCAAATATTGTTGAGATAGCAGCAGAGGTAGTTGCTAATTCTGTAAAAATTGTTGATGGAGTTCCTGTAAAGGTTGTCTGGACGCCCATTCTGGTTGATGGCGAAAGACAGGCTGACATAGTTGCCAATCAATTTAAAAGAGAAGGGGTAAATGTTTTAATATGCGTCCCTGATACATGGGCATTTCCGCAATTGGGACTTATCTCCTTGCTTTCCCATTTTCCAAAAGATACTCCTATAAATTTGACGTGTGGTAATAGCGGACCAAAGCCAGGCGTTGTATTCACTCATGCAGCGAGCGG
>JACPBO010000036.1 GCA_016180285.1 Candidatus Woesearchaeota archaeon | reverse complement strand
CTTTTATATTTGCGTTCCCGACTTCTAACTCCTCCATTTTTTCACCTCGATTTTTTATGCTATCGTTTTGCTTATTAAGAGAATAATTGCGTGAGCTGTGATGTTATCGAATGAATGACGGTATGATTTGATATTGATTGTGATTAGGAAGTCTACGAATATCATAACTAGTATATAAATGTTACGTTTTTGTATACTGGTATATTAAATAATTAAATAACTACATTGGATGTCTGGGCAAAATTTATAAATGCAGCCATAATCACGATAATCAGAAAGGGGTTTAAATGGCAGACTATAGAACCAAAAGGATAGGGGAACTTAAGCATTACATTATAGAAACATACAATGTGCTGCCAAAAGGATGCATGCAGATGTCCTTAGATGCATTTTCAGAATTTTTAAGTTCCGCTAATGAAAAGGTGCTGGATGGATTTGACAAGTGCACAACAGACATAGGGGTATCAAAACAAAGAAAAGACATACAAAAATCCTTTAACTATTGGCACTTGATTAAATCTATAAACACATTGGTTGAAATGAGCGAACTAAATTTTGATGAATCGTTGCCATTAGAAGGCATTGTAAAAATTATAAAAGAGAAAAAATGAGAGATAAACAAGCACAAGTTGCAAAAAAAGACCTCTTTATAGGCGGTTATTCATTGAGGGGTATTAAGATGCTTCTAACAGAAAAAGCTCTTGATTTTATGATGATATTTAATTCACATAAGTGTAAGAAAATAGATTTTGGCATACTTGAAGAAAATGTAAGGCAAGAGTTAAGAGAGCTAGAAGAACTAAAAAAAGATTACGGACAGCATCCGCTTTTTAATGAGGTTTACAGAAGAATAAAAAAATATTATTCTGAAATAGAAAAAATATACGAAAACAATTATCGTGTAAGAGAAAAGCTTTTTGTCTGAAATCTCAAGATTCATAAATTAAACACTAAGATTTATATCCTCATTGTGATTATTGGTCTATATGACTTGTGAATTAGCCAAGAGAGAAAAAAGCGGCTTAGAGACTATAGGTGGATTTGATAGCTATCAAGGTATTCTCTATAAGGAGATTAAAAAGGCCATGCTGGCAATGGAATCAAAAGAAATACTTGATTTTAATATGTATCTGAGAACTGCAGGAGCATGTGTCGATGGCTTAGAGCAAGGCTTATGCGGGTATTTTGCCAATCCAAGGCCATTATCAGAGCATAATCTCAATTGTATTGAAGATCCATTAAACATTTATATTGCAGACTGCATCATGGAACGAATTCACATTCCTCAGCAAGACAAAGAATACTGGGAAAGAGAAGCTGAAGAATGGCATTCTGTTGATGGCACCACTCTCAAAAATCGCTTTGCAGGCGGACCTCCCAAGGACATCATAAGCATTACAGTAAATCCTGAATTTGCAATATTTGCGGCAATAAAAAGAGAGTCTGACAGAATAATTAATGAAAGAAAGCATATTAAACTTTTGCCACAATAATTTTTAGTGCGAGGGCGCGCAAGAACCCTTGCGGGTCGATCCAAGAAATCAGCAGCAGTTCACTGACTCGCGTGCATAAATCTTTCACAGTATTTAACTAGATCGCGTCTTGCTTCGTTAACACGCGCCATGAATTCTTTTAATTCCCTGGCAGAAACAGGGTTGCAAAATTCAACTGATGCCTCGCCAGCCTGCCTATTGCCCCCCCATTTGAATCCAGGCTCACATGTAACTATCCTGTCGTTTATTGAAGGAGCATATTTATTGTTATTTGCGCTAAACATCTCTAAAACGAGAAAGCTAATATCGATGCCTGCAGGATGATAGTTTTCGGGGTTAGGGCCCAATAGCCTATATTTATAATAAATATCTTTGATCCTGGCCAATACATATTCCTTCATTTCAATGCCCCCTGTTCAGAGATAAATTGAGACGATGCTTCATCTTCTTTTTTTAATGGAAACTTATTTAACAATATCGCACAAATGTTTTCCAGAACTAATTGAAGATTCTTTAATTATGGGGTTTCTCGCAAAAACATATGGAAATTTATTATATTTTCTGCCCGTAGATAATACTAGCTCATCTCTAGGATAGTCCTCAAGGGAAACACCGTGTTTTACAACTTCTCCATCAATAATCATTACCCATTCTGCGCCATATAAATCTAACTGATGTTCAATCCATTCCTGATTTTTATTCAAAGCTTCAGTTTGATATGCGTCCCTTTCTTCATGGGTCATTGCTAATCCTTCATCAAGTGTAACCTTTTTTCCTAAGAAAGTTGGTGTCTCGCCCATTTTATTTTACCTAATGATTGATAATTACTTTATATTTATAAATCTTTTTGTTCTGCAACAATTTTAGAATAAATAAATTTTACCCTCTATAATGCTATTTTTTAAAGTAGCGGGTAAGAAGTCATCGCAAACCACATACCTTTTTCATTCAAGAAATCCTCGGATAAGTATTGGGCTGCATGAACACTTTTTCGATCTTCACAGCAACGCCCTTGTCCTTTTTCATGATCTCTTCAGAATTCATCTTTGCTATGCCGATCGCTATTAGTTCGTTTTTTAAAGTCATTACAGCGACCATATCGCTGAAAATTATTTTATCATTTAATTTGCTTATTCCCGGAATCTTCAAATCTGATCCGTGGCACAGGCTGTCAACTGTGGTATCCAATACCCATGCTTTTGGAAGGTGAGAAACAGCATGTTCAATCTGAAGTATTATTTTTCTGATGAATTTTCCATTGTTCTCTTTTTTGTAATAATAGAATGCATCTGTCAGGTCCTGCAGCGTGGACAGGCTTTCATCTTCCTTGAAAGGCCCTGCTTTTGTCCTTCTTAATTCCGCCATATGGGCTCCGCAGCCAAGTTTTTTTCCAATATCATCGCACAGTTTTCTTATGTATGTTCCTGCCTGGCAGCCTACTATGAACAAAATGTCCTGGTCCTGGATTTCAAGAATTTCGAGATAATATATTTCCCTTGTCCTTTCCACTCTTTTTACAGAGCTTTTTATCGGAGGCAGCTGCCTTATCTTCCCTAGGAAATCATCTAGAACTTTTCTCAATAAGCTCTCTTCTATTTGTTTATGAATGTGCATCAGGCAGATATATTCTTTTCCTGCTGGCAATAATGTCTGTACAATCCTTGTTGCCCTGCCAAGCGCAACCGGAAGAATGCCTGTAACAGCCGGATCCAATGTTCCAGAATGCCCTGACTTTGAAATCCCTAAAATCTTCTGGACATAAGCAGAAACCTGGTGCGATGTCGGGCCTTTTGGCTTGTCTAAGTTGATTATTCCGTATTCTATGATCTCTTCTGTCTTTCTGTCTTCCGGAATGCAGCCGTATTTTTCAGAAGTTTCAGAGGGCTTTTTAATTAAGATCTTGTACTCTATTAATTCGAACGGCAGCTTGTTGCTCATATTATCAGAAAATGCCTTTTCAAATAAAAATGTATTGGTTTTTATATTGAGATTATTCGGCAGTAGTCACAACAGCAAAATTTATAAATGGAGCTTTATTCTTAAAGCCAATGATAAGCGTGAAGGCACTTCCATTTGAAAAGCAAGATAAAGATAAACTGGAAGACGGTCTGCTTAAGTTAGACGCCGGATCTTCAAAAGAAGAACTTTATGCTGACATCTTTGTATGCAGCAAGGAGGTAGAAGGCGAATTAAAAGAATTTGCAGATCTTTCTAAGCAGGATAGATTAAAAGAAGGCTTGATCAAGGTGGGTGATACAGAATACTTTCACATCAATGATCTGGGAGAAATTAAAGTTATTGCCGATATATACCCGCGAGAATCTGATGAATTTCTCGAGGAATGTTTTATTGCAACTGCTGTTTATGGCGATGCAAATCATCCGAATGTTCTAAGACTTCAGGAATTTAAACGTGATGTTTTAATGCAAAACCCATTTGGCAGGGCATTTACAGATTTTTATTATAGCGGAGCAGGAAAAGGAATTGCTGATTTTGTCAAAAAACATCTGCCTTCTTCGATCCCTGTAATCCGCAAATGCCTTGATTTTGTGGTTGACAATTATTCAAGGAACAGGTGAAAATCATGAACAAGAAAGAAGCAATAAGAAAATTACTGGATAAATATCCGAATGCATCAGTTTTGAGGAAGGAAAATCCTGAAATAAGTGATTTATTATCTGGAGAATTTGCAGTTGAACCTCCTAATGCTTGTGAATTCCCAACTGGAATTATTGTGAGCAGAAGATTGGTTAAACTACTAGAACATGACTCTACTGTTGGTGTTATAACTCCTGGGAGGTATGAATTCAGTATATTGGGAAATAGGGCAACAATGATCGTTCTTAATGGCCGCTTATTTGCCTCGGTTAACGACGGCCCAGAATCAACACTGCAAAAATATGGGAGTATAATAGCGCCTGCGCATACAACGCTGAACTTAGCAGTGCTTGACTATGTTTTTTATATCTGCCAGTACAAGCCAGAAATAAATAGAAAATAAAATTTATTCTTCAAATTCTTCTTCATCCTCCTCTATTTCTTCGCCTTTCTTCTTTCTTTTCTTAAGCCTGTCTTCCTCAGACTCGTCATCATCTGGTTCCTCACTCTCTTCTTCAGCTTCTTCTGTTGTTTTATCTTCTTCGCTTTCAGGCTCTTTCTCTTCAGTTTCTTCTTTTGATTCTTCTTCTTCAGAATCTTCTTCTGTTTCTTCAGCTTCGCTTTTTTCTTCAGGCTCTTCCTTCTTTTCAGTTTTTTTCTGATCTTCTTCAGAATCTTCATCGTAATCTTCAAATTCCTCTTCGTTTTCTTCTTCTTTTGCCATGCTGAAAACCTCCATAAGTGATGAAGTTAATTTACTGTTTTAGTTTAAAAAGATTTCTGAAAATTGAGCTAGGCGGAACTGAAAAGTTTAATGTTCTTCACTCGTTCGCTCTTGAGATAACAACTCTCAGAACCTTGCCAAAGAACGAAAATAACGCATTTCTACCTCATAACCATTTAGATCTAAAGTCTTAATCTCATCTTTTGGGACTAAAGACTCTACTGATTTTATTATAGAACAATTGAAAGATAAATGAAAATCATGTTTCCCCTTTTCTCTTTCACCAAGATATACATAACCATAAACAGATGGCTCATTCTTCATGATACTAAAATAAAGCTGTTTCCCCTTTCTTTTACTAAAAACATGTAGGGGGTGGTCCAATACAACAATGTCCATATGCAATCTATTATCTTTTATTTTACCGCCAAGTTTGGTTCTATCTAATTCTGAAATCACTCTGACTATTTCTCCAAGTTCTTTTCGAGCTTCTTTACTTTTCATGTTATGATATAAATTTAATGGATTTTATAAATATTTCTGAAAATTTTATTATAAACAAAAATTAACAAAAACTATTTAAATCAAATAATAAATGTGTGGCTGGGGTAAATCAATGGTTAAAATAGGAATTATCGGAGGCTCCGGGCTGGACGATCCAAAAATAATGAAAGATGCAAAAGAAATAGAAGTCATGACTCCTTTTGGCAGGCCGTCTTCGCCATTAACAATCGGCTCTATTGAAGGTGTTGATGTTGTGCTTATTGCACGGCATGGAAGAAAACATACTATTCCGCCATCTCAGGTTAATTTCAGGGCAAACATTCATGCATTGAAGGAGCAGGGCTGCACTCATATATTGGCAACAACTGCCTGCGGCTCTTTAAGGCAGGAAATCGGGAGAGGGGATTTTGTCATTCTCAACCAGTTCATAGATTTTACAAGGCACAGAAAGATAACTTTTTACGAAGAATTTGAGCCGGGTGCTGAGAACGCAAAGCATACGCCTATGGCAGACCCTTTTTCAGAAGGATTAAGAAGGAAATTGATAGAAGCTGGAAAAGAATTGGGCTTAAGAATGCATGAAAAAGGGACAGTTGTAACAATTGAAGGCCCGAGGTTTTCAACAAGGGCAGAATCCAATATGTTCAGGATATGGGGTGCAGATGTAATAAATATGTCAGTTGCCCCGGAAGCAATACTTGCAAATGAAGCCGGCATTCCATATGCTGTTGTTGCCATGTCAACTGACTATGACTGCTGGAAAACAGATGAAGCTCCGGTTGAATGGCATGAGATATTAAAAGTATTTGAGAAGAATGTCGCCAATGTAAAACGATTATTGCTGAAAGTCATAACAAAGATAACATAGGTGATTATTATGGGTGTTGAACTTATAACAAAAAAATCAAAAACAAAGCCGATACCGCTTGTGATTACAATAGGCATATCGCTTGATGAGTTTGCTGATGCAGTGGCTGAAAAATTTGGGTGCACAATAAGCAAAGAAAAAGAGTCTTTAATCTTATACTTTGAACGTAATTTAAAAGCATATAAGATTATAAAAAATGGCAACGGAATAGGAGTGGTGGCTTATGGAAGAAATGCTGCTGAAAAAATAATTGAAGAATTTGGATGCAAATCCCTGTTAGAAAAAGACTATGAGCCACAGTAGAGGCAAATACAATGGAGCATATTAAATCAAAAATCCGGACAATACCGCATTGGCCCAAGCAGGGCGTTATGTTCAGGGATATTACAACATTGCTGAAAGATGCTCAGGGCCTGAAAGATGTGATCAAGGAATTTGTTGAGCGATACAAAGATGCCAAAATAGATTTTGTTGCCGGAATCGAAAGCAGAGGATTTATTTTTGGCGGAGCAATTGCGCATCAGCTTGGCGTTGGATTTGTTCCGATAAGGAAGAAAGGAAAATTGCCGCCAGAGGTTGAAACATTAACTTATGACACAGAATACAGCACTGACACAATTGAAATGAACAAGGATGCAATAAAAAAGGGAGATAATGTGCTGCTTGTTGACGATTTGATTGCTACCGGGGGTACAGCGTTGGCTGCCTGCCAACTTATTGAAAAGCTCGGCGGCAATATTGTAGAGTGCGCCTTCATTGTTGATCTTCCGGAATTGAAAGGAAAGAACAAGTTACTGGAAAACAATTACAAGGTTTTTAATCTGGTGGAGTTTGAAGGTGAATAAAGTGGAAGAAAATAATGCATTAGTTGTGTTTCAAGGAAAGCAGATAAGGAGAATCTGGCATAATAATGAATGGTGGTTTTCAGTAGTTGATATAATAGGTGCATTAACCCAAACCGATAGAGCTAGAAAGTACTGGTCTGATTTAAAGGTTAAGCTTACCGATGAAGGTTTTGAAGTGTCCGAAAAAATCGGACAGTTGAAGTTAATGGCAGATGATGGCAGATTAAGGGAAACAGACTGCGCCAATACAAAAAATATGTTCAGAATCATCCAATCTATTCCATCTCCTAAAGCAGAACCATTTAAGCAATGGTTGGCTCAGGTAGGTTATGATAGAGTTGAAGAAATCCAAAATCCTGAACTAGCTCAAAAACGCATGAAGGAAATCTACAGGGCAAAGGGCTATTCTGAAGACTGGATTGAGAAAAGAGTAAGGGGAATTGCAATAAGGGATGAATTAACAGATGAATGGAACAAAAGAGGGGTAGAAACGGATAGGGAGTTTGCTATTTTAACAGCAGAAATCTCAAAAGCAACCTTTGGAATGACGCCAAGCGAATATCAAAAACTCAAAGGGCTGAAAAGAGAAAATCTGCGCGACCACATGAATGACCTCGAGCTTATCTTTACAATGCTTGGCGAGAGAGTTACCACCGAGATCACCAGAAATAAAGATGATAAGGATTTTCCAGAATGCAAAGATTCTGCAAAAGAAGGCGGAGAGGTCGCCGGCAACGCAAGGAAAGATGCTGAACGTAGGATAGGCAGATCAATTATTTCAGGTGAGAACTACCTTTCTGCAACGGAAAAAGACAAAAGAATTGAAAAGAAAGGATAGATTATTAAAAAACTAGTATGTGATTTTAAAGTTGGCGGAGTTTGAAGGGGAATAAGAAATTTAATGTAAATCATTCAAAATTATTTTTATAATACTGTAGAATATATATTATTCAAAGCACAAAAGTTTAAATATGGCTTAATGTTGATTTTTATGCGGTTATTAGCGGAAATCAATTAAAAATTACTTGAAAAGAGGGGGAAAGATGAAGCAAGAGGATGATGGGAAGACAAATTCTAAGAAAGTAACAAAGATAATAAAAAGAGACGGCAGTACAGTTGACTTTGACAAGATAAAGATCATAAATGCAGTATTCAAGGCAGCGCAGTCTGTTGGCGGAGAGGACCGCGCAACAGCTGAAAAGCTTGCAGATAAGGTTGTCAATGTTCTTGATGAGCAGTATGACGGAAAAAAGATACCTCATGTTGAGGAAGTGCAGGACATTGTAGAGAAAGTTCTTATTGAGCAGGGCCATGCGCAGACTGCAAAGGCATTCATCCTGTACAGGCAGAAGCATAAGGAACTGAGAGAAGTTAAGGAGATGATCATTGGCAAAACTTTTGAGACAAAGCTTTCTGTCAATGCATTGCAGGTTCTTAAGGAGAGGTATTTATTGAAGGATAAAAACGGTGCTTTAATAGAAACTCCGGATGAATTGTTCAGAAGGGTTGCAAAGAACGTTGCGCAGGCAGACAAGCTCTATGATAAAGATGCTGTTTCAGGCAAAACAGAGGAAGAATTCTACCAAATGATGTCAAATCTTGAGTTTCTTCCTAATTCTCCGACATTGATGAATGCAGGAACAAAGCTGCAGCAATTGTCAGCGTGCTTCGTTCTTCCTGTAGGAGATTCTATTGAGGAGATATTTGAAACTGTGAAGAATACGGCTGTGATACACAAAAGCGGAGGAGGATGCGTCTATAAGGATTCAAATGTGTTTACCACATATTGCGGCTTGGAGAAGATCGAAATCCTATATAATAAGCTTAAAAAAGAAGTGCCTGAGGAAAAAGGCCAAAACAGCGAATCATTCATAAAGCTGGCTGGCAAAAATATCTTTACCTTTTCTTTTGATAAGAGAACAGGAAAGTTTTCTAAAGATAAAATAGATAAGATCTGGCATTACACTCTGCCTAAAGAGCGGGTTTTTAGCATTTGTTTTGAGGGAAACTCAAAGGCAACTACAAGCGATTGGCATCCTTTTTTTGTTTTTGAGAATGGCAAAATTCTGGAAAGGCGTGCAGATGAGATAAAGCCCGGAGATTGGGCGATATTTTCAAACAGCAGCATTTTGGAAAATTGGCCGTTTGAGCAATATCAGGAAGTCAACGGGATTAAAATTAATGAAGAAATGGGCTGGTTATTGGGCTATTTCCTGGGTGACGGCTCATTGGGGCCTTATCTAGACAGGCTGCGGTTAAGATTTTTTGATGAGTCAGTCGAGAGCTTAAATAAGGCAGTCAATATATTGGCGGCTGTCACCAATAAGAAATACAAGATTCAGAAAGACAGGCGAAACAAAACCCATTATATTGTTTGCTATGACCGCAGAATAATAGCGTTTATAAGGTCGGTATGCAATGTTCTCGGAGAAAAAAAGGATATTCGTATTCCTTCTTCGGTCTTAAAGTCTCCTTTGCCTGTTATAAGCTCTTTCCTGGCAGGGCTGATTGATTCTGACGGGTATGTAAGCAAGGAAAAGATCAGGGTTAATTATGCTTCAGCAAGCAAGCAATTTATTGAAGAGCTAAGCTGTTTGTTGTCTTTGCTCGGCTTCAGGACATCAGTCAGGGAAAGAAAGCCGCGCAAAAATAAATGGCATATGATGCATGAACTAAACATAGATACGCAGGAGCAATTGAGCCGCCTCTGGGATTTGGTCAAGCATCATCTTGCAAATAACTTTAGAAGAGAAAGGCTGCAGAAATTTGCTGAAGCGTCTTCAAAGAATACAAGCCGGACATGCCCTCTTTCTTTTGCAGATATTGAGCCTTATCTTAACCGAATAGATGTAGCCACTAAAAATAGCAAAATTCACAAAGAATCAATAAAGATTAAAGACACATATTTTTGGCTGGCGAGGTGGAAAGAGAATCAGGGCGTTTCTTTAAATAAGGTGTTAGAGCTGCTCAAAATAATCTTAACTTTTTCAGAAAAATTAACATCCTCAGAAAAAGAGACATTAAAGATGTGGCTGTCTGTTCTGCCCACTCTGCACCGCGTTGTAGCTGTTGAGAAAGCCGCTTGTGCAGGGGATTTCTATGATTTTACTATGTCTGAAAACAACAATTATTTGGCTGGGGAGAACAGCTTTGCAGTTGTTCACAATACAGGATTCTCTTTTTCAAGACTAAGGCCGAGGAATGACCTTGTGATGTCAACTAAAGGAGTTGCTTCCGGGCCATTGTCTTTTATGCGCGTATTTGACGTTACAACAGAGGTTATCAAGCAGGGCGGATGCATAGCTACAGGCAGCCTAATAAGGACAAACAAAGGAGTCATGCCAATTGGAAAGCTTTTGAACTGCCCTTCATTAGGAGATTGCCCGACAAGCCATCTTGTTTATACAAATGGCGGCTTTGAGCAGGCATTTTTGGCAGAAGATAATAATGTTGCTGAAGTGTATAGCATAAAGACAAAGATAGGCACCGAAATTAAAGCAACTTACAACCACAGTATAGGCATTGTTGGCGAGGAAGGAAAATTCTCGTGGAAGAAGGCTGAAGATGTTAAAAAAGGAGATTGGGTTATCCATGTTCTTGGCGGCCATATTGCTGAAGATACAGAACTGCCAGCTATAGAGCTCAAACAGCATTTTAATACCAAGCATGCAGAGCTGCCAAAAAAAATGAGCCCTGATTTAGCAGAATTGCTTGGAATTTACATGGCTGATGGCTGCATAAGCAGCGGCGGAAGAATTATTTTTGCAGTAGAATCCTCTGATATTTTGCTAAAAGAAAGGATTTGCGAATTAATGCTGAAAAATTTTGGCGTTTCAGAGCACAGAACAGAACAAAAGGAAGGCGAAAATTCCATATGCCTGATATTCTATTCAAAAAACATCTGCAGTTATTTTGAAAAATCAGGATGGAAAAAAGACGGGGCTCTGAATGCGTTTGTTCCGCTTCATATATTCCAGTCCTCGAAAGAAAGCGCATTTGCATTCTTAAAAGGCCTGTTTGAAGGCGATGGAGATGTGCATTCAGACGGCTATCCTAGGCTCTATTCAGCATCACAAAGGCTGGTTAAAGATGTGCAGCAATTGTTATTTGGCTTGGGGATTGTCTCGACATTTCACAGATATACAAGCAGCAACAGATACGGAAAGAATCCAATTCATCACTTAAATATAATCCAGGAAAGGAGCATAAGCGAATTCATTAAAAATATCGGCTTCATTTCTGAGAGAAAAAATAATAAGCTAAAAGAGAGATATAAGATCAGGGAATTTGAGCAAAACGATGTTATACCGAATCAAGTTGATTTATTGAGAAGCCTTTATGATGGCCCGGGGAGAGGATGCGGCAAGAACAGAAGCAAGAAAGGCGCGAATAGGGAATTATACAGGGCAATACAGCACCATTTGTCCGGCATAAAAACCAGTTCTGCAAGGAATCTCACAAGAAAGAGGCTTAAAGAGCTGCTCAATACATTTTCAGAATTAAGAAATGAGCAGCTGCTGAAAGCAGCAAATGACGAATATTTCTACAGCCAGGTTTCTGAGATCAATACTGAAAAAGAGCACACAATGGACATAATGGTTCCGGCTACCGGCTATTTTGTTGCGAACAGCATTTTGGTGCATAACAAAAGGCGCGGCGCTAACATGGCTATTTTGCGGGTTGACCATCCCGACATAATTGATTTCATAACATCAAAAGAAAAACTGAATGCATTGAACAACTTCAACATATCTGTTGCCTTGACCGACAAGTTCATGAAAGCTGTTGAAAAAGACGAAGAATATGAGCTGATAAGCCCGCACGATAAGTCTGTTGCCAAAACTCTTCCTGCAAGAAATGTTTTTGATTTGATTGTTCTGATGGCGTGGAAGAACGGAGAGCCAGGAGTAATATTTATTGATGAGATGAACAGAGCTAATCCGACGCCGAAAATCGGTGAGATCGAAAGCACTAATCCATGCGTTACAGGCGATTGTCTGGTTTCTACTGAGTTCGGGTTGATGAGAATGAAAGACTTAGTTGAAAAACATAAGGTAATTAAAATAGCTGTTGATAACAGAGTGCCCATTTCTGTTCTGAATAAAGATGGAACACTAAGCTTACTCCAAATGAAGGAGAAAGGGGTCAGTTTTAATCCGATATCTGCTGTTTGGAAAACAGGAGTTAAAGAATGCTGCAGATTGGCAACAAAATGCGGTTATGAGCTTGTTGCTACAGCAGACCACAAAATCCTCACAACAGACGGCTGGTTTGAGCTAAAAGATTGTTTAGGAAAAAAAGTTTTATTGCAGTCCGGAGAAGGCAGATTCAGCAGCAAATATGATATTCAATTTGATGTGAAGAATGAATTCAAAGGAAGCAATGGAAGGGCATATAAGCTTAACCTGCCTTCAAAATGGTCAAAAGAACTTGGCCAAATACTTGGTTTGTTGATTGCGGATGGTTGGATCCGCGAAGGGGACAAAAATTGCAGAATCGGATTCACATTTGGCAATGATGATATAGAAATTCTCAATTACATAAGTCCAGTGATAAATAATTTTTATGGCAATGAAATAAAGGAAATAAAAAGGAAAAACAATGTGATTCATTTATCTTACCACTCGAAGTATTTTGTGGATTACTTTAGGAAGCTCGGAGTTAAGGTTGTTCGCCCGGATGAGAAAAGCGTTCCTGAGAGCGTATTCTCTGCGCCGAAAGAAGCTGCTGCCGGATTTCTGCAAGGATTGTTTACCGCAGACGGCACAGTCAGAGACAGCAAAAAAAGTGCAAGTGACTGGATGGCATTAACATCTAAGAGCATAATGCTGCTTAAGGAAGTGCAGGTGCTTCTTTTGAATTTCGGCATAAAAAGCGTAATCTATGATCGCTCAAGGCCGCCAAGAGAAGGCCTGTTTGAGTACATCACAAAAAACGGGGAAAGAAGAACATACAATTCTGATGGCGTATTATACGAACTAGGCATCTTTGGCGCGAATATGGACAGTTTTAAGAAGAAAATAGGTTTTATTGGCAAACGTAAAAATCAGCATCTAGAAAATATTCGCTTCAAAAAGAGGCGGGAAAAACAATTCACAGATACTGTTGTAATGGTCGAGAGCGCTGGCTTAAACGAAGTTTACGATTTGACAGAACCCGTTACACATTCTATGGTCTGTAATTCAATCATAGTTCACCAATGCGGCGAGCAGCCCCTTTTGCCTTACGAATCGTGCAACCTCGGCAGCATAAATCTAGGCAAATTTGTTGAAAACGGAAAAATAAACTATGAGAGACTCAGTGAAACTGTAAGAAAAGCCGTTCATTTTTTGGACAATGTAATTGATATGAATAAGTTTCCATTGAAGCAAATAGAGGAGATGACCAAGTCAAACAGGAAAATTGGGTTGGGCGTTATGGGGTTTGCCGATATGCTTTTCCAGCTGAACTTTGCGTATAATTCAAAAGACGGCGTTGAAACAGGAAGAAGCATCATGAAGTTTGTATGCGATGAAGCAAGAAAAATGTCTGAAGAGTTGGGCAGAAAAAGAGGGTCTTTCCAGAATTTCAAGGACAGCATCTGGGCATCCAAATTCAAAACAATGAGGAATGCAACTGTCACAACGATTGCTCCAACCGGGACATTAAGCATGATTGCTGACTGCAGCTCCGGAGTGGAGCCATTGTTTGCTGTATCATTCATTAAAAGGGTAATGGACAACAAGGAACTTGTTTATGTGAATGAGCATTTTGAGAATTACGCAAAGAAAGAGGGATTTTACAGCGAGGAGCTGATGAAAAGCATTGCCAACAAAGGATCAATACAAAACATCAAGGAGATTCCTGATGAAGGAAGAAGAATCTTTGTTGTAAGCCACGACATAAGGCCGGAGTGGCATGTAAATATGCAGGCCGCTTTTCAGGAACATACAGACAATGCTGTGAGCAAGACTGTTAATTTCCCGAATTGGGCGACAACAGAGGATGTCAAAACAGTCTACCTTACTGCTTACAAGCTTGGCTGCAAGGGCGTTACAGTTTACAGAGATGGAAGCAGGGAAAATCAAGTGCTGAACATAGAGATAACAAAAAAAGAAGAGGACGGAAAGAAGAAAGGCAAGTTTTTAGAGAAATGCCCTGAATGCGGCAGCAAGATGAAGATCCAGGAAGGATGCTCAACATGCCCGCAGTGCGGTTATTCAATATGCAGCTTATAAGAACAAATTAAATTGTTAATTCATTGTCGCGATAAACCAAAAAATCCAGCCAACCATGGTGCCTACGGACAAATTTCTGAAAGAAATTTGTCCTACTCGGCACTCCGTAGGAGCCAACCCTCGCCTCGTCGGCACCATGGCTGGATTTTTTTGTTGAGAGAAAAACACCACCACTGACGCAGGCGAGACGGGGGTTGTCCCTTACGGGGTGGCTCGCAGGACATTTTCGTTAGAAAATGTCCGTCTGCTGTCAGTTGTGGTGGTGTTTTTCTATAGTAAAAGTATTCATTAGCAACTTTACTAATACAAGATGCCAACAAACAGGCTTGGACTGGTCCAGGTTTATACAGGAAACGGGAAAGGAAAAACAAGCATTGCATTAGGCATTGCATTAAGGGCCATTGGCCAGAACTTGAAAGTTTATATTGTGCAGTTCCTTAAAGGCGGGGCGTATACAGGCGAGTTCATTGCAGCCACTAATTTTCTGCCGCAGCTCAAAATAAAGCAGTTTGGGAAGCACTGCGTGAAGGAGAAGAAGCAGCTGAAGCTTGAAGGAGCAAATGGATTTCCGCATCTGAATTATATACGTGAAGATGTTGATTGCGGGGAGTGCAGAGAATGCTTTCTTGATGATGATGAGCAGAAGATGCTCGCTATTGAGGCATTTGAGCATGCAAAAGGAGTTGTCAATTCTGGCGACTATGATCTTGTTGTTCTCGACGAGATAAACAACTGCATGGACAAGGGGCTGGTTAATGCTGATGCTGTTCTTGAGCTGATAAAAAACAAGCCGTCTAATGTCGAGCTTGTCCTGACAGGAAGGAATGCGCCGAAAGAAGTAATTGACGCTGCTGATCTTGTTACTGTGATGAATGAAATGAAGCATCCGATGCAGGGCGGAGTTGTTGGAAGAAGGGGAGTGGAATATTAAGGGCTAATCCATGAAAATCTTCTTGCGGAATTCATAAGAAATAATTGCAGGGATATAATATGTTATACCTGCTAAAATTGCCCCTATGAAGATCGCCAGTGAATAGTCTGCTATGACGTATGGTAAAAAAGAGTAGTAGAGCGGGCGTATGATGAAGCTGTCAAGATACTCTGCCGGCCCAAACTCGACTATCATGTTTCTTAATTGTTTTAAGTAATCCAGGAAATTTAATTTCTTGTTTCTTTTTCTTTTATTTAAATCCCTATGCACTATTATCCCATAGAACCCTAAATTATCCATCCAAGTGCCTATAAAGCCGGCAATTATTGTGTTTTTAAAGAAAAACATCGACAGATTTGAAAAAATAAGGGCAAAAAGAATGCCTGTCAATTCAGCAAGCGCATACCTCTTAAACCATTCTTTTAGTTTATTCTTGATCATCAGCGCAAATAATCAACAATTATTATTTATATTTATCTGAATTGCAGCTCTGTATAAACCCGACCGAGCGAACGGAGTGAGCCAGCAATCCCCTTATCTGTGATAAGGGGTGTAGGGTTTCTCTTGAATCATAGCCAGCTGTAAGACTATGCTGGGAAGTGGACAAATGAAGTGCCCGCCATGAACAAGAAAAAAAGAAAGCTTTAAAAAGCCCGCTTCACAGGCTCATCATATGTACACAAAAAAAGATCTTATAAGGGTTTTAAAGCAGGATATTAAAACAGAGATCAATGCAATTAATTTCTATGTTGACAACATTGATGACTTAGATTATAGCAAGAACTACAAGCTTGTAAATGAGCTGCTCTTTGGATCGATGAAGCATTTAAGGATTGTTGCAGAAGAGCTTTGCAGGCTGTGCAGGAGCTCTTCAGTAAAAGCGCTGAAGGCAGCCAAATATTCGGAAGGCTTACAGCGCAGGAAACCCATCATAAAAAACTGGCAAGATCGATGAAATAATAGAAAGTTTTATATTTCTTTGAATTAATAACTGCAATATGGCGGCCAAGAAATGCCCTTTGTGCAAGTCAGATCTCGTTAAGAAGTCCAGCTATAAGGTTGGCGATACAAATTATGACATCTACAAATGCCCGAATGAGAAGTGCAATTACCAGGCTGCGAAGAGCGAATAATTCAACGCAATTTTTGTTAGCTCGCTTTTAATGAAAGAAGAAGTAGTTTATTTGGGCTGGGCTTATTTTAGGGGTCATCTCAAATATTATTTACCATCATTAAAATATGAAATACCCTTTTATTATTTAATTCTTCTTCATCTAAAAAATTAGCAAGACCTATAACATTTAGACTATCTTTCGTAATTTCTATACCGCTCAAAAGAGTATGCCCCTCTGAATCTTGTGTGGTACGCCAACGAATATCAGAACCTCGAAGTTCATCTATTGTAGAGTGCACTATTCTGTTCTTATGAGCACTTAACAAGTCTCTAAGAACCGCCTGAACATGCCCATCATTTAAGATATCACCTAAGGATTGATCTGGTTCTGCCTTCATTAACTCATCTAGTTTACTCCCCTTTTCCATCTCTATTCCCGCATCTCTTATCGTTATCTCATATGCATGTTTAAATTCATATCCTCCAATAGCAGAAAAATAAGAAGACTTTACAGTTTCTTCGATTTTTTCGGCATAGTTTTTAATTTTATTAAAAAATTCCCTGAGATTCCCTATTGGTTGTTGTAACATTGATTCTATATTCACCCATATCTTATCTTTATACCAATGAGCTGTTTGTGTTATAGAAGGATTTATATTAACATTGCATACGTAATGTTCATCACCAATGTTAAATCTTAATTTAGGATAAGATATATGTGTGCCTCTATCTTCCACACCATTATTAATTTCAAAATTTCCACCAACAAGTCTTTCTATTTTTGGTTTATCTTTCTCACAAACGCCAACAATCCTTTTTAAAGTTTCTTTTACATCAACATTTTTTGATTGTTTATCTAACCCATAAACATTGCAAAGCCATAGTTTTTGCATCCCATAACTTCGTGTGTATTTTTTTGGTTCTATAAGAGTTTCCATTACATTATCTCTCCTTAATCATATAAATTAACGATCATTATTTAAATATTTCCTTTTTAAAAATCCCATCCCTTTACTTCTTTTTTACGCTTGCAAACAAAAACTTCTTCGTCGCTTCGTCCTTGACCACATGCACTTTCGCCTACGGCTAATGGCATTGAATAGGCAACCATATGATTTCTGCGCTATGAGTTAAAGCTCAATATATCCATTGTCTTCGGCAGATCTTCCTTCCTGATTGTAAAGATCGTATCTGTCCAGCAGGACATTGTTTCAAGGATGTTTATGCTGTTCTCGCCGAATAAAGAATAAATATAGCCCATCACACCCGGAATTGATTCCATCTTAGCAGAGCTTTTCATCATGATTTCAACGAGATCTTTCGATACTTTCAATATATCATGCTTAAACTTTCTTTCTATATCGCTTAAAAAATCCTCTGTTGTTATCAATGTTATTGCATTTGCTCCCCTGATCACGTGCATTATCTCGTTTTTTTCCTCTACTTCCTTTTGGAGCTGCAGGATTTCCTTAAAAGATGTATCTGGCTCCAGAATTACAACAACGATCTTATCCCTGATAGACAGCTTGCTGCCTTTCAATAGGTCAATTATAGGAGGCGAATAAGCAGATTTCTTTAGCTTGTAACAATACCGCCTGCATGCAACTAAAATAGCGTCAAAATTCTTGATGTTCTTCTCTTTGCTGCTTGATAAACGGGCTGTTTTTTATGTAATCCTCTGTTAGCTTTGTTATATTGGCCATAATGATGAAATTATTCGCTTATTTATAAATGTTTTGTTTCGGACATTAATGTTTATTTTGTCCGGAATAGGACGATAATTTTATAAAAGAATGCGAGTTTTTGCAATGCATGAAAAACATAAAACATGTGATCGGGCATTTGACAAGCAGCATCGGAGGCAAGGAATTCGAGAGCTATCTGAGCAAATACCAGCAGCTGGAGCCATCTGAATTTGCAGTTATGAAGGTAAGCGGCGACTGCATTGAAAATTCGCTCGAAGAAATAATCATGAGCATAAGCGTGCTGCAATATCTGAAGCTATATCCTGTAGTCTTGTTTGGCTGGGGTGAGCCGCTTAATAAAAAACTAAAAGAAAAGGGAATAGAATCAAAATCCATTGAAGGCAACAGGGTTACTGATTTTGAGACATTGGGCATAATAAAAGAAGTAGTTGGCGAATTGAAGGGCAAAATTTTTTCTTTATCAAAAGAATACGGGCTCAATCTTGTTGACCTTACAAGTGAGCATATATTTGCTGCTAAAAAATTAAGCGATGGCCTGGGGTATGTTGGAGAGCCAACAGGCGTGAATTTAGAGCTTGTAAAGAAAGCCTGTGAAAGCAAAGCCACGCCATTATTGGTTCCGCTTGGCTATGATGGAAGCCAAATTTACAATATAAATGCAGACACAGCAGCAAAAGCCCTTGTAATGGCGCTTAAGCCGCACAAATGCATATCTATAACAGGGATAGGTGGTGTTTTGGATAAAGATCAGAAGCTTATAGAAAAAATAAGCATAATTGATGATTACCAAAAACTGGCGGATGAAGGCGTTGTAAGCGGAGGAATGCTGAAAAAGCTCAATGAAGCAAAAAGCCTGCTTGAAAAGCTGGGAAACAAAAACAGCGTTCAGATTATATCGCCCTTATTGAAAGACCTGTGGTCAGAATTGTTCAGCTACAAGGGATCGGGAACAAAGATTATTTATGGTTATAATACAATTACTTGTGATGGCCTGAATGGGATTGACAAAGACAAGCTTAAGAGCCTGATTGAATCTGCCTTTAAAGGCAAGAAATTAATTGATAATTATTTTGGTGAAGAGCCCATTACGCACATTGTTCTTGAAGAAGATTACGACGGAACAGCAATAATCGAAGATCATAAAGGCTGGGCTTACATGGATAAGTTTGCTGTCAATAAAAATACAGAGGGAAACGGGCTTGGATCAAAGATATTTTCAGAGCTGTTAAAGCTGAAAAATACCGGCATTTTTTCAGAAAAATCAGGATTGTTCTGGCGATGCAAGATTGATAACGATAAAAAAGAGATGTACAAGAAAAAAATAGAAGAAAACAACGGAAGCGGCTGCTATTACAGCAAGCCATTCATTGTATTCTGGATAGGCGGCCCTAAAGATGAATTGCATGATATCATTGATTACGCTTTGAACAAAGAAGAAACACTGGCGGCAAAATGAATAAAGTGAAAGTCGGAATAATCGGCCATACTGGAAAGCTCGGAAAGCCATTAGTTCAGATTTTGAATAAGCATCCTTATGCAGAAATAGTTTATACGGAGAGCAGGAAAGAAGGCAGCACAGGAAGCTTGTCAGATGCGGAGATCGTTTTTCTCGCATTGCCTTACGGGAAAAGCGGAAATTATCTGCCTAAACTAAATGGAAAAAAGCTGATAGACCTTAGCATTGACCACAGGCTTGATGATGGTTGGGTTTATGGCCTGCCTGAATTGAACAAGAGTAAGATAAAAGCTGCGCAAAAGGTTGCGAATCCAGGCTGCTACGCAACTTCAATCATACTGGCATTAGCTCCTATAAAAGAAAAAATCTCTAATGTTCATATAGCCTCAACAAGCGGAATTTCTGGAGCCGGGCTTGAAGTGCAGGAAGAAGACAATTTCAAAATATATAAAGAAGGCAATGCGCATCTACAGATTGCTGAGATTGAAAAAGCATTGGGCCTGGAAAATGCATTATTCGTGCCGCAGAGAATAGACACCGCATATAGAGGAATAGTTTCAACTATTTTTTGCAATCATGAAGAATTTGGAAATTTGATTAAAGAATACAATCAGTTTTACAGCAAAAGCCATTTTATAAGGATAGCTGATGAAATTGAGACAAAGAATGTGAATGGAACTAATTTCTGCGATATAAAACCTCGTGCATACAATAACAAGATCATTATTATTTCCGCATTAGACAACCTGATCAAAGGAGGAGCAGGCCAGGCAGTGCAGAATTTCAACATGATGCACGGCCTTGACGAAACAACCGGGCTTTTATGATCTATATTCTCAACAACAAAAAAGCTTATAAACTGGGCTAATTCATTCATCTTTTTAATATGCAATCAAAAGGGGCGGAAATAAAGCTTGTTCTTGAAGATGGCTCTGTTTTCCAGGGATTTTCATTCGGATCTGAAAAAAGCGCTTCGGGAGAGGTTGTCTTTAACACGGGAATGGTCGGATATCCTGAAACTCTGACTGATCCTTCCTACAAAGGCCAGATATTAGCCCTTACATACCCTCTGATCGGCAATTACGGCGTTCCTGGAAATGAAAAAGAAGACAATATCTTAAAATATTTTGAATCTGATAAAATACAGATTTCCGGCTTGATTGTCTCGAATTACAGCGAAAACTATTCTCATTGGAATGCGAAAAGATCGCTTTCAGACTGGCTGAAGGAGCACAATATTCCTGCGATTCAGGGTATTGACACAAGGGAATTGACAAAAAAATTAAGGGAAAAGGGAACAATGCTCGGCAAGATAGTTTATGATGATGAAAACATTGAGCTTGAAGACCCGAATAAAAGAAATTTGGCTGCAGAAGCAAGCATTGAAGAGCCAATTATTTATGAAAAAGGAAAAACAAAAGTTGTTGTTATAGACTGCGGAGTTAAGAATAACATTATAAGAAGCCTTCTGAAAAGAAACATCACCGTAATCAGAGTCCCATGGGATTATGATTTTTTAAAGCTTGAATTTGATGCCTTGCTAATTTCTAATGGGCCTGGCGACCCTAAAACAGCAAAAGAAACCATCGTCAATGTAAAAAAAGCATTGGAAAGCAATATTCCGACATTCGGCATCTGCTTAGGAAATCAGATTTTGGCTTTGGCAGCGGGCGGAGACACTTATAAGCTGAAATACGGGCATAGATCGCAGAATCAGCCATGCCTGGAAATAGGAACAAAAAGGTGCTTCATAACTTCGCAGAATCACGGCTATGCAGTTGACATTAAAAGCCTGCCAAATGAATGGACGCCATGGTTTGTCAATGTGAATGACAATACGAATGAAGGGATAAAACATTCAACCAAGCCATTCATTTCAATTCAATTCCATCCAGAGGCAACGCCAGGACCTGTTGATACTGGATTTTTATTTGACAAGTTTTTGGAGATGCTGAAATGAAAGAATATATGGCGGTTGTTGATGAAAATGACCGAGTAATGAGTAAAAAGACCAGAAACGAGATCGTGGTTAAAAATCTTCTCCACAGAGGCATTGCCGTATTTGTTTTTAATTCAAAAGGAGAAATCTTTGTTCATAAAAGGAACAGGAATAAAAAATATTATCCCGGCTACTATGATGCGATTGTTGGAGGAGGCCTTAAGCATGGCGAAACATACAATAAGGGAGCGAAGAGAGAAGTAAGGGAAGAAATAGGAGCCAAAGATATAAAGCTGCAGTTTCTTTTTAAAAATAGGTTTAAAAATAATATTGACAATCATATTGCCAACGTCTATAAGATAGTTTATGACGGAAAAATAAAGCTGCAGAAAAGTGAAATCGAATGGGGAAAATTCATGGCAATAAACGAGCTTAAAGAGCTGATGAAAAAAAAGAAATTTGCTCCGGATTTGATAAAAATATTCCGCAGATACATGAGGGAATTTCATAATGATTAAGCCAAACAAAGTTTTAATATTGGGATCGGGAGCAATCAGAATAGGGCAGGCCGGAGAATTTGATTATTCGGGGAGTCAATGCATAAAGGCATTAAAGGAAGAAGGGATCAAAACAGTTCTTGTCAATCCAAACATTGCGACAATACAGACATCTGAAAATCTTGCAGACAAGATATATTTCCTTCCCATAGATGAGTACTTTGTTGAAAAAATAATAGAAAAAGAACAGCCAGATGGAATCCTGCTCGGCTTTGGAGGCCAAACTGCATTAAATGTCGGAGTTGAGCTCTATGACAAAGGCATTCTGAAGAAATATGGAGTGAAAGTTTTAGGAACACCGGTAGATGCAATAAAGAATACAGAAGACAGGGAATTGTTTGTTGGGAAAATATTGGAAGCAGGGCTTAAAGTGCCGAGAAGCGCGGCTGCCAGCAACGTAGATGAAGCATTAAGCGCAGCAAAGAAAATCGGCTATCCTGTAATGATAAGAATTGCATATGCTTTGGGCGGCTTGGGATCAGGAGTTTCTTACAGCGAAGAAGAGCTGGCAGAAAGGGCAAAAAAGGCATTTTCCTTTACAAAGCAAATTCTAGTGGAAGAATACCTTGAAGGGTGGAAAGAAGTCGAGTATGAAGTTGTGAGAGACCAATATGATAACTGCATTACAGTCTGCAACATGGAGAATTTTGATCCCATGGGGATCCATACAGGAGAAAGCATTGTTGTCGCTCCATCGCAGACATTGACAAATTCAGAATATCATTTATTAAGAGATGTGTCAATAAAAGTCATAAGGCACCTTGGCATAGTTGGGGAATGCAACATACAGTATGCTCTAGACTCTAATTCCGAAGAATACAGAATAATTGAGGTCAATGCGAGGCTTTCAAGAAGCTCTGCGCTTGCTTCAAAAGCAACAGGCTATCCATTGGCTTTTATCGCAGCCAAATTAGCATTAGGCTATTCCCTTACAGAACTGCAGAACATGATAACCAAAAAAACAATGGCATGCTTTGAGCCTGCGCTCGATTATATTGTTGTCAAAATACCGAGATGGGATCTCCAAAAATTCAAAATGGTCAAGAAAGAAATAGGCACTGAAATGAAATCAGTTGGCGAGATCATGGCAATTGGCAGGAACTTTGAGGAAACGCTGCAGAAAGCAATCAGGATGCTGGGCATTGGAATGGAAGGCCTAGTTGCGAATGAGATAGAGCTGAACAATCTGGATAAAGAGCTTAAGAACCCGACTGACCAGAGAGTTTTTGCAACAGCAGAAGCAATTAAAAAAGATTATTCAATAGATAAGATACATGACCTCTCCAAAATCGACAAGTGGTTTTTATACAAAATTAAAAATATAGTTGAAATAGAAAAAGAATTAATCAAGTGCAAGCTTGAAAATCTAGATGCATCTTTATTAAAAGAAGCAAAGCAAAAAGGGTTTTCTGACAAGCAGATTGCAATATTGACAAAATCAGATGAATTGTCTGCAAGAAAATTAAGAAAAAAGCACGGAATAATTCCTTATGTAAAGCAGATAGATACTTTGGCAGCAGAATATCCTGCTAAAACTAATTATTTATATTTGACTTATAATTCCAATGAAGATGATATTGATTTCAATGAGGAAAACCAGGTTATCGTTTTAGGCAGCGGAGCTTACAGGATAGGATCTTCTGTTGAATTTGACTGGTGCTGCGTTAATGCTGTTCTGACATTGAGAAATTTAAAGTACAATACAATCATGATCAATTATAACCCTGAAACTGTAAGCACAGATTATGATATCTGCGATAAGCTGTATTTTGACGAGCTTAGCTTTGAAAGAGTGCTTGATATCTACGAAAAAGAAGCTCCGCTTGGCGTAATAATATCAATGGGCGGCCAGATTCCGAATAACCTTGCTTTGAAGTGCCACAATGTTGGCGTTAAAATATTAGGAACATCTCCGATTAGCATAGACAATTCTGAAGACAGGCATAAATTCTCAAAATTGCTTGATGCGCTTTCAATAGACCAGCCGGAATGGAATGAACTTACTTCTTTAACTGATGCAAAGGCATTTGCCAGAAAAGCCAGTTATCCTGTTCTTGTAAGGCCGAGCTATGTTTTAAGCGGAGCTGCAATGAGCGTTGTCTTAAACGAGAATGAGCTTGAAGAATACCTGAAGAAAGCATCAGCTGTGAACAAGGAGCATCCTGTTGTGATAAGCAAGTTCATAACAGATGCAAAGGAAATAGAGATAGATGCTGTTGCTAATAACGGCGAATTATTCTGCTATGCAATTTCAGAGCATGTTGAAAATGCAGGGGTTCATTCTGGCGATGCAACCATTGTTCTTCCTCCGCAAAGGACTTACCTTGAAACAATGAGGAGGATTAAGATAATAACAAGGAAGATTGCAGAATCGCTGAAAATAACAGGGCCATTCAACATACAGTTCATAGCAAAAGACAATGATGTAAAGGTTATAGAATGCAATTTAAGGGCTTCAAGAAGCTTTCCGTTTGTTTCAAAAGTTTTCAAGATAAATTTTATTGATATCGCTACAAAGCTGATGATGGGCAAGAATGTGCCTAAAATAGACAGGTCAGCATTTGACCTTGATTATGTCGGGGTTAAAGCGCCAATGTTCTCATTCACAAGGTTAAAGGGGTCTGATCCTGTGCTGGGTGTAGAGATGGCATCTACCGGTGAAGTTGCCTGCCTTGGCGATGATTTTAATGAGGCGTTTTTAAAAAGCCTCATCTCAGTTGGATTTAAACTTCCGAAGAAAAACATTTTATTGTCAACCGGGCCGATACATGCGAAATCAGAATTGCTGGAAAGCAAAAAGATTCTTGCAAAAATGGGCTTTAATTTTTATGCAACAGAGGGAACAGCTGAGTTTATGAAGTCCAATGGATTGAATGCAGAAGTCCTGCATTGGCCTTTGGAAAAGAAAGAGCCGAATACGCTCAGTTACATAGCTGATGGAAAAATAGACCTTGTTATCAATATACCGAAAAGCATAGAAAAAGAAGAGCTTGACAATGATTATTTAATAAGAAGGAAGGCAGTTGATTTTGATGTTCCTTTGATCACCAATTTGCAGATCGCAAAAAGGCTTGTGGAAGCGATGTCGAGGACAAAGGTTGAGGAGCTGAAGATCAAGGGATGGGATGAATATAATTAATTAGATTAAAAAATGACAACTTAAACCTTTCCCTTTCATAGAACTACTTTAAAGTTACAAAAACCAAAAGGTTTATATATTAGTGTTACTTTTCCATTTCTAGAATGAAACCCTATCAAATCAGCAATAAAGATACGAGAACTCTTAATAGAATAGTTGATTCTAGTAATTTTAAAAGCCCAGAGGCTGTATTAAAACATTTAATCAAAAATTATGCACACGAATTAATCCAACCTCAAAATATAACTATAGATTTGCAGTCTGCTGTTAATGGAGCATATAAAACTCAAAAAGATTGGATTGCGCTATATAATGCCCAAGAAGGAGAATTTAAAGGAAAAAGAATGATTTCTGCTTCTGATATTTACCAAGCTGGAAAAACAGCTTCTGATGAAGTGCTTGGCAGTTTAAGAAAAGACTTTGATGAAAGCTGGGAAGTTTCAAGCACAAGAATTCGATATAATCCAAATGATTTGGGTGCAAAAATTGTGCATAATTTTGGCAGTACTGTAGTACAGCCTACCAAAATAAACATTTCTGTGATTCCTGTTTATCAAGATACACCATTACCTCGAATACTAAATGAAGAAGATGGAGTTACCTATTTTCAATCTGTATTGAATACAACTGACAATCCAAAAACAATCACTGAAGTTCTTGAACATCTCTCAAAGAGAAGAGCAGGCGATATTAGAGATTGGACACCAGATCAAAGTTCAAGAAACTCAAATCCTGAAAGGGCTGTCGGGTTCGACGACTTTGGCGGTTGGTTCCTTGTCGATGGCAACTACCGCTTTGACGGCAGCTTTGGGCGTTCCCGTGGGGTGTTGATAAGTCCGCGAAGCGGACGCGCAAAAAAATAAATTTTTTATACTGGCTTTATTCTTCTTTATTTGTCTTGGTCAAAAAAGCCAAGGCCACACGCCAATTTATCATGGCTTAAAAGTTATGAAATACAGCTGCAACACTTGGTAGGAAACGAAGAGATGAAGCAGCAGTGAACTTAAGGGATAAATTGGCTATAATGTTGGGGCTGTCAGGTTCGACGACAATGGCGATAGGTTCCATGTCAATGGCAACAACCACTTTGACAACAACAATGGGCATTCCCGTGGAATGGCCTTGGCAACCAAGACAATTACTATGAAACGATATGGCAACCTGTATAAACATGTTTGTTCTTATGAAAATTTAGAATGTGCTTATAAAACGGCAAGAAAACACAAAACAACAAAAGACTATGTAATTGATTTTGAAAAAAACTTAAAGGAAAACCTCAATCAATTACAAACTGAATTATTACTGCATTGCTACCAACCCAAGCCTTTAGTAAACTTCATAGTTAGAGACCCAAAAACAAGAAAAATCTCAAAATCAGATTTTAGGGATAGGGTGATGCATCATGCTTTATGCAATATAATAGAGCCCATATTTGACAAAAGCTTTATTCAAGATTCTTATGCCAACAGAACCAATAAAGGAGCACTAAAAGCATTGCAAAGGTTTGATTATTTCAAAAGAAAGGCAAGCAAGAATAACACAAGAAACTGTTATGTGCTTAAGGCAGATATAAAGAAATACTTTGAAACAGTTGATCATAATATTCTATTAAATATAATCCAAAAGAAGATAAAGGATGAAAGAGTCATTTGGCTAATACAAAAAATACTTAACAACTGCATTGCGGGGGGGGGGGGCGAACGGAAAAAGGAATGCCTCTTGGAAATTTAACATCTCAGTTTTTTGCAAATGTTTATCTTAACCAGTTAGACTGGTTTGTTAAATCTGAGCTAAAAGCAGAATATTACATTCGCTATGTTGATGATTTTGTTATATTGCAGTCAAACAAAGATGATTTACTGAACTATAAAGACAGAATCAACAAATTTCTAAAGCAAAGACTGAATATTAAACTTCATCCCGATAAATCAAAGATAATACTTTTAAGAAATAGATTGACATTCCTCGGTTTTAGGATTTTTTATTATCACAAGTTATTGAAAAAATCTAATTTAAGAAAGATGATGGCGAATTTTGAAATACTAAAGCAAGCCTACAAAGACAAAAAAATAGATTATGATGGCATTTATGACTTCTTTGAAGGCTGGTTTGCTTATGCAAAACATGCAAACACATATACGCTAAGAAAGAAATTAGCTGTTGAAATTGAGGATATTTTCCCTAATGAGATTTCAACAAAGGAGATTAACAGACTGGCCAAAAAATCATGAAATGCTTCTCCTCTTGTAGAAATACTGGAAAGAGGCACGGCATTCATCTCATAGCTAAGGTTGCGGGTATTTTACCTAAGCTTTTATAAAAAATAAGAAATCCAAACTTACAGCAGGCCTCTTTATTCAATATCTCTGCCTTGTTAGTCTTCTCTTCATTGAAAAATAGTAACCTTTAAATATTACTTCTTATACATCACTAAAAATAATATAAAAAGTGATGTAAATGGATCTAAACAAAACAGCAAAAATGCTTGAAGGGCTGCAGACAATAGGCACAGCAGCCAAAAGGCTAGGTGTATCCAGAAGAACCGCCATAAACACGATCTGGAAACTAAGGAAAGAAGGCCTTGTAGAAACAGGCTATGGGAGAAGGAAAATAAGAATGTACAGGATCAGAACAATAAAAAAGCCTGAAACTGGATTCAAAGGCCTGTATGATATAATAAACGAGAATTCAAAAGTCAAATTATTCGCAAAAGAAATACACAAAATTCATGATCATGAGCTTACAGTTGAAGAAGCAATAGTAAGGGCAGTTAAAGAGAGTGATTTCAGGACCATTTTGGCTGCCTTGGGCTTGTTCAATAAAATAAAGAGCTGGCCAAGATTGCTGGAATTTGCAAAAAAAGAGCAGATAACAAGAAAAATAGGGGCATTATATGATATTGCAAGAAGAACAATCAGAGTGAAAAAGATGGATGAGAGAACAAGAAAAGCGCTGCTGAAAGGAAAAACTAAAGACAAGCGCATAATAAAAGGGACAAGGTCATTAGATTTCAAGGACATAGAAAAAGAATGGAATGTTTTTATACCTTTCAATAAAGCGGATTTAGAGGTGTATAAGGAATGATCAGCATAACTGGGCAAAACGAATTATTCAATCTTCTGGGAGCAAAGCTGGATGAAAAAGCAGAATGTCTGGCTATTGGCGGCTCTGCAATGATGTTTTACGGAGCAAAAACAGAAACAAAAGATGTAGATTTGGTTTTTTTAAATAAAAAACCATTTGATTCAGTAAAAAATGCGCTGTTTGAGCTTGGCTTTGATGAAAAAAAGAATGTAAAAATCATATTCCCTCATTACGAAATTGCCAAGAACAAGCCAGTGATGATGGAAGGCAGAGATACAAGATTTGATTTGTTTCTGAACGAAGTTATAAGCTTAAAAATATCTGATTCAATATCAAGCAGAGTCAAAGAAGCCCATGAATTTGGCAATTTAATTGTAAAAATAATTTCGCCTGAAGACATAATAATGCTCAAATGCGCAACTGAAAGGGAGAAAGACAGGAATGATGCTGCATCATTAATAGAAAAGTTCAATATCGATTGGAATGTCATAATAGAGGAAAGCATACACCAGACCGAAATAGGAGATTACATTTTCCCGGTTTATTTGTTTGATTTTTTATATGAATTAAAGAATGACTTCAAAGTCGAAATTCCTGAAGACGTTATCAGGAAAACCATGAAGATCGGAGAAAAGATGATGGAAGAAAGGATAAAAGCAGGCAATATAGTTAAAGTTGAAGACTTTACAAAAAAAGAAAAAATAAAATAATGCACTCTTAAAATAAATCTACAGTCCAGCCTCTTTCTTCAATATCTCAGCCTTGTCAGTTTTCTCCCATGTGAAGAACTCAATGTTCTCAAACACAGTTGTTCTTCCATTGATGTCAATCTTCACATCCTTCACAGCAGGTTCTCTTCCGAAATGGCCGTAATTCGCTGTTTCCCTGTAGATCGGGTTTCTCAGCTTTAAGCTGTCAATTATGCCTCTAGGCTTTAAGTTAAAATGCTTCCTTACAAACTCATTTATTTTTTCTTCAGGAATCTTGTTTGTGCTAAAGCAGTCAACATTCACAGAAGTGGGCTCTGCAACTCCTATTGCATAGCTTACAGCTACTTCGCACTTGTCAGCTAAGCCTGCTGCAACAATGTTCTTTGCAACATACCTGCAGACATAAGCTCCGCTTCTGTCAACTTTTGTTGGATCTTTACCGGAGAAGCAGCCTCCTCCATGCCTTCCAACTCCGCCGTAAGAATCAACAATGATCTTTCTTCCTGTAACTCCTGTATCGCCTTCAGGGCCTCCAATCACGAATGCGCCTGTTGCATTGATATGGATTTTTGTTTTGGCGTCCATCATATAGCTGCATACAGGCTTTACTACTTTTTCGAGGATTTCCCTCTTCAGATCATCCTCTGAAATGTCTTTTTTATGCTGCTGCGCAATAACAATTGCGTCTATTCTTTTTGGCTTTCCATCTTCATATTCAACACTTACCTGCGATTTACCGTCTGGCCCTATGTGCTTTATCTCGCCCTTTTTCCTTGCTTCAGCCATTCTTCTTGTAAGCTTATGAGCCAGAATTATCGGCAGAGGCATCAGTTCAGGTGTTTCATTGCATGCAAATCCATACATCATTCCCTGATCGCCTGCTCCCTGCTCATGGCCTGCTGCCTCTGTTACACCCTGAGAAATATTCGCGCTCTGCCCATGGATTGAAACCAATACGCCTGCATCTTCAAAATCAATTCCAAACTGAGGGTCTGTGTATCCAATATCCTTCAATGTGCTTCTTACAATCTTCTGCACATCCGCATATCCCCTTGTTGTGACTTCGCCAGCGCACATCACCAATCCTGTAGTTGTCATTGTTTCAACTGCCACTCTTGACATCGGGTCCTGCGCAAACAGGTTGTCGACTATTGCGTCGCTTATTTGATCTGCGATTTTATCTGGGTGGCCCTCTGTCACGCTTTCGCTTGTTACAAAATATGTTTTTGCCATGTTAATTCCTCCTCATTTTTGTATAATTCATATTATAAAGAAAATAACTATGCATATGATTCCACCCTTAAATAAATGCCCATACTCCCTTTACCAGCTTCTTATTTATAAATATTGCTGAAAAAAATATTCCAATAGGAATATTTTGAGAACATTTCTTAATGGGCAGAATGATGATTTTTACTGATTATTGCTAAATCCCGCAATTCAGACTCAATTCTTTGCAGATTTGCCTCTTTAATATTTTTAAATTCCGGCAGAGAAATAAGGAAATTGTACCTTTTAACTGCTTCAACAAGGTTATTTATGTTATTTTCCTGCAGATTATGCACGCTAAATTCTACACGTTCTTTATTGCCGCAACAACCGCCGCCAATCTTCATTTTAATGCCGTACTTTGGGGCAATTTCACGTGCCAGCGTCACATGAAGCAAATCCATTAAAGCCCGTCCTTCTACATCATACATTCCGAACTCATTCTGACCAAGTTTATAAACATCAATGTCTATATGGCCAAGATTCCTTTTGTCTGAAACACCGCTTTTTCTTAATTCTTCTTCTATAAAGTTCTGGTTAACACCCCTATAATCAATGGTTGCTGAAATGCTATATCTGTCCCAATTATTTCTTTCTTTTTTATCTCTTGCCATAATGTGGCAATCAATACCGTACCAACTACTGCTATTTTTGCTGATACAAACTACTGCATCATCATTCCAACCCAAATAAGTTACGCTTCCGTCTTTATTAACTATTTTGCGATCATCTTTCCCATGGTCCCAAACATCCCTTTTGGTCCTGTCTATTTCTGGATATGAGTCAATTATTAATTCAGCTACTTCCATTGCACGGCTGTATTTTTCCTCTTCAGGCTTGTTTTTAGCTGTACTTTCTCTTAGCCCCAGTATACCCAATAATCTCATTTTAATTTACCCTTAAAGGACATAATGAAAAGCAGTTTATAAATCTTTCTATTGTAACTATTTAAAAGTAAAAATTTATTTAGCATTTCCATAAGAATAAATTTATATATCTCTTATTTCTTACCCATTAAAAAATGCCTGAATTAGAAGAAATCAAAATATTAAGAAGGAAGCTCGGGATAACGCAGTCAGACCTTGCTAAATTAGCTAATGTTTCGCAGAGCTTTATTGCAAAGCTTGAAGCAAGATTAATAGAGCCGTCTTACACAAAAACAAAGAAGCTTTTTGAAGTTCTGGCTTCTTTTAAAGAGGAAAAAGAGCCAAAGGCAGAGCAGCTCATGATCAAAAAGATAATTTCCCTAAAGCCGAATGACAAGGTTGACAGCGCAATAAAACTGATGAGGAAGCATGCTATATCGCAGGTTCCTGTAGTTGAAAGAAGCAATGTTGTTGGCATCATATCTGAAGCGACAATAATAAACAACATAGGCAAGGACATCGCATCGAATGGAAGAGACTCCGCCGATAATATCCAAAAATTCATCAATGACGCTTGTCAGCGATCTGCTGAAGCACTATCCGATCATTCTTGTTGCTGACAAAGGGAAATTAGAAGGATTAATAACAAAGGCGGATTTGCTGAAGAAAGTTTAGAGGGTTGTTAGTATATTTTGCTGCAAAGCAATGAAAAAGTCAAAGAAAGTAGGACTGACGAGAAATGATGATCATCACTAGTCAGTTATTGAAAAGGTAATCTTTATAAAACAGATAATATTCTCATTTCAGATGATTGGGGGAATTACTTCATCTACACTAGAAAGGGATTTACAAGAAGAATTTAATAGGATTGAGATTAAAGAGAGCTCTAGTGAAAGAAATACATCTTTTGTTTTTAGTAATGATGACAATATGGCGGGTGTATTAGATGAAGTGAAGAAATTATTTTCTAATGAAGCTAATTATGAAAATAAGGCGGGAATGGTTGTAGGTACAGGAGGATTAATGTCTATCTGCCCTGAGATGCCTTTTGAAACATGGTTTGTTTTTGATAAGAATAAATTTATTCTTGAGTGGATGGCTTATAATATAGAAGCGATAAGATGCGAACCAAACTTAAAAGATTATACTCGAAGAGTCATCAAGGATAATTTTTTAGAAAGTGTTAATAATACAGAAATACATTTTAATAAAGAAATAGAAAGCTTAGGCAGATATCATTATATGGCTGGTGAAGAGAGATTTAGTGTAGTTCAAGATAAATTAAAAAAAAGCACCATTGTTCTATGTGAAGGTGATTTAATGAATTTAGAGTATACGCATGCGGTTGGCAGGATCTTAGAAAAAAGGAAATTAGATATATCATTTGCTAATATGACCAATCTATTTCAGCACTGTGTTGGAAGAGATGATGTGAAAAACCCCGAAGACGCAAAACAGAAATTCATTCAGAGCTTATTTAACATTTTCTCAGATTATGAGAAAAAGATTCCCATTATATGGTCTCATTTTGAACTTGACGAAACAATGACAAGCGAAGTTGCAATTGGATTTAAACAATATTTTGGAATTGCAAATTATTCTGTTAATGCTTTCTAGAATGTAATGTTAATTGTAATTCAAGGAAATTCATCAATGACGCTTGTCAGCGATCTGCTGAAGCACTATCCGATCATTCTTGTTGCTGACAAAGGAAAAAACCAAAAGCTTTAAATATCAATACACATTTATATGTATAAATAAGTATCTAAAATGAAGTTTATACTGACTAAAAAAGATATTGTTGCATTGAACCAGAAATTTGCAGATGGCGCTTTTCATAATGAAGCCAGTTTGGATTTTGCATTGAGTTATTCCAGAAAAAATGAGAATTGGACAAAGGCATTGGCTTGGCTGGCGAGGGCAATACTGATTGACCATGTCTTTGAGGAAGGAAACAAAAGGACAACTGCGTTGCTGATAAAAAGCTATGCAGAGTATGAAGGCTATGAAACTTATGATGATAAAATTGCAAAGCTAATCAAAGAAATGCTCTTAAAAAATATATCGGGCATTGTAAAAATCGAGGAGATGATAAAAGATGCGATCAAATAAATTTTTGAAAATTGCGGATGAAATCGCAAAGAAAGACTCCGCATTATTTGAAACTCTGCAGGAATTTGAAAAAACAAAGAGAATAAGAACAAAAACAAGGCTCAATTTTACAGTGGATAAGTCAATAGCTTCAAGATTCAAGAAATTTTGCAGGGAAAAAGGCTATAACATGAGCGCGAAAATTGAGCAGGCTATGAGAGAGGTAACAGGAAAGGAATAAAACTGAAACAAGGAAAAGTTAGAATGGTTAATCACGAAATGATCTTTGGCGCTTTATTGCTTTGGCGGCGACACGATCATGATTTTCCGAGCAATATCTGGGTGGTTGGCAATAAACCTGAGCTCTTCTTCCACCAGAGGCTTCTGGTTATGCACATTGGCATATCTTGCTAATTCCAAGATATTAGCTGCTTCTGCATCATCTTTAAAAGTAATCTCTAATTTATCATAAACGTTTCTGAACCCCTTTATTCCCGAATATTCGCCTACAGTAATCTCCCTTCCTGTTTCAATGATCTCTGGTTCGCCTCTACCTAATGCTTCAAAGTCATAGAGCTCATAATTACGCCTGTCTTTTAAAGCGCCATCTGCATGAATGCCTGATTCGTGAGCAAAGGCATTCGCACCTATGCCTGGCTGATTTATAGGTATAGGCACACCAAAGGCATAAGAAGCATATTTGCAGAGCTTCCAAGCAACTTTTAGATTAATCCTTTCATCCAGAATATATCTGCCCATTAGCCCGCTTCCATATTTCAGCGCCAATATAACGGATATCAAATCTGCATTGCCTGCCCGTTCCCCTATTCCATTTACGCAGGTATTTACATAAGCATCAACGCCTGCATCGTTTGCCGCCATTGCCCCTGCTGCGGAATTTGCCGCTGCCATCCCTAAATCATTGTGGCAATGGATTTCAATGGGTATTTTTATGGCTTCAGCGAGTTTCTTAATTCGTTCGTATATTGTAAAAGGGCTGTCAAACCCCAATGTATCGCAATATCGAAATCTATCCGCCCCTGCTTCTTTCGCTGCCAAAGCAAAAGAAAGAAGGTAATCCATATTTGTCCGCGACGCATCTTCAGCATTAACCCCGACAGTTTTCGCGCCTAACTTTTTGGCCATTTTTGCTGCATTCGTCATTTCTTTTATTATTGAGCCGCGATCTAATTTTCCCTTGAATTTATGCAGTATCATTTGGTCTGAAGTTGAGATTGAAAGATTAAGATGCTGTATCTTGGGAACCAATTTGAATGCTAATTTTACGTCCTCTTCAATTGCCCTGATCCAGCCGCTAAGGCGAATTGGGGATAAAATGCCTGCTTTGGCCAATTCCAAATTGGCGTTGAGGTAATTTGTTTCGTGATGCGTTATGGGAAATCCAAACTCGCTTTGAAATACGCCCATCTCATTCAGATAAAGGTTAATCATGGTTTTTTGCAGCTTTGACAGGCATATTCTTGAAGTTTGCACTCCATCCCTGTTGGTTACGTCAATTATATAGATTTTGGGCATATTTCCTCGTTAAAATGTCGGAATTTTCCATCCAGTTTATGACTGGTGGTGTGCGTTTGTGCATTGGCTTCAGGAAAATTCCGAGCATGCTCAAGAACCACCTGATGCAATGATCGTAGCAACATTTCACCCATTTCTGATTGGTGGTTCTTGACAGATCTTGTCAATGAATTCTCCTATCCTGTCCATTCCTTTCTTTATATCATCCATTGAAGTTGCATAGCTCAGCCTTACGTGCCTGTCTGATCCAAATGCAATTCCTGGCACAACAGCAACCTTTGCTTCATCCAGCAATCTGTTTGAAAAGTCCAGCGAGCTTAACTTTGTTTTGCTTATGTCCGGGAAGCAATAAAAAGCGCCTTCAGGAAGGTTGCAGCTGATCCCTTTTATCTGGTTCAATCTTTCAGTCATGTACTTTCTTCTTTTATCGAATTCTTCAACCATAATTTTAACTGAATCCTGCGGCCCATTCAAAGCTTCTAACGCTGCTTTCTGCGCAACTGATGTCGGGTTTGATGTTGTATGGCTCTGTAGACTGTCCATTGCATTTATTATTTCTTTTGGCCCTGCGCAATAGCCTATCCGCCAGCCTGTCATTGAATAAGTTTTTGAAACAGCATTGACAGTTATTGTAAGAGCTTTTATTTGATCATTCAAGGATGCTATTGAAAACTGCTTTTTCCAGTCATAAATAAAAAATTCATAAACCTCATCTGAGATCACATAAATGTTATTTTTTACAGCTAAATCTGCAATCTTAACTAATTCTTCCTCGTCAATTACTGCTCCTGTCGGGTTGCTTGGGGAGGTTAAAATGATTAATTTTGTTTTTTTATTTATCTTTTTGGATATTCTGTCAGCTGTTATCTTAAATCTTTTATCTGTTTTCACAAAAACAGGCTTTGCCTCTGCCAGTTTAATCTGCTCTTCATAGCTCACCCAATAAGGAGTCGGAAGAATTACTTTATCGCCCTTGTTTAATAGAACTTGCATAATATTATATAATGTGTGCTTTCCGCCGCAGCTTATCAGTATTTCAGAAGGATCATAAGTTAAATTATTGTCCCTTTTCAATTTTGCAGCAACTGCCTGCTTTAATTCAATTATCCCGCCGGAAGGAGTGTAGCCTGTAAAATTATCATTTATTGCCTTTATTGCAGCATGTTTTATATTGTCGGGAGTGGGAAAATCCGGCTGCCCAGCTCCGAAAACAACTATGTCCTCGCCATTCTTTTTGAGCTGCTTTGCCTTTGCGTCTATTGCCAAAGTTGCAGATGGCGCAATGTTTAGTGCGCGTTTTGCCAGCATTTTAATTGGCAGTTTTAGGCTATTTATAATCTTTTTCATAATTTTAACGAGTTTCGTAATTATAAAAGCGAATAGTTTATAAGCCTTAAAGTAATATTAAATATTTAAAGGTGGCCGATATGGTTGAATTTAAAAGATATCAAAAAGAAGATGCCGGTGAATTTTTGCTCTTATGCAAAAAGGCATATCCTGCGCATAATGTGTTTTATAAATCGCTGGAAGAAATAAAAAAATATTTAGATAGAAAAGACAGAGAGAATTCTGAGCTGGGAGGGGTTTTCTTTGCATATGATAAAAACAAAGTTGTTGGCGGGGCTTTGCTGAAGATAGAGGAAAGAACTATTGATAATAAGCATATAAGATTCAAATACAACCATGTTGTCGGCAAGGACGAGAATATTAAAAAAGAGATCATGGATTTTTTAGATTCAAAAATAAGAGAGCATATTAAAGATGGCAAAATAAAAACTGCAAAAATCGAAGCGGTGCTGTCTGAAAATGAATCTGATCTGGAATTCTACAAAAAGAACGGCTTCAAAATAGAAGGGGAGCTTGCAAGCCATTACAGGCCCGATGAAAAGGCATATATTCTTGGGAAAGAAATAACAAAATAAAAACCTTTAAATAAGATGGCGTTTTTATTTAATCCATGGACTTCGAAATTGTAAATAAAATCAACAATCTTGCAAAAGAGCTTCTGAGAACAGGATCTGCTGAGTCTGCTGAAGACGCCTACGAGCAGGCAAAGAGAATTGTCGGCGGATCAGAAGGCGAAGAGATAAAGGAGGAAGTAAAGCCTGATGATGAAGGATTCACATTTCTGAGAACAAGAATGAACGAATACAATCAGAAGATGGAAAGGGAGATCAGCAGCTTAAATGCGAAGCTGAGCAGCATTGTTGATGACATTGAAAAATTAAGGCAGGATGTAGCTTCATTGAATAAAGATATTGAAGTGAAAAAGCAGGAAAAAACTGCTGAAAAACCAGAGCAGGAAATAAGAATCGAGCCAAAGAAAAATATGAAGCAGATGATAAAAGGCCAGGAAATCAGTTTTTCTCCGAATGAGGTCGCTGTTGACAAAGTGTTTTATTTTGGGAAAAAATAAAGGTTTTATTGAGTTGGACAAAAGCTAATCAAAACCTATCTTTTTTGTTATTTTAACCATATATTTGGAATCGTTTTGAAAGTATTCTGCTATTTTCTCCATATTTATTCCATAATATGCTGCTCCAAACAAGCCTTTTTTAGGAACAAAGAACAAGAAATTGGCATTTTCCAAGTCTCTTAAACCTTTACGCACTTCATCAACTGGCGCATCAGGAGGCAAAGTCTCATTAAAACTTTTAACAGGAGCGTCATAAGATATTTTCTCCAGATCCTCTAAATAAATAAGTTCTGCTATTGCAGCTCCCAGATCTGATAATTTAAACTCAGTTGCTTTCATAAAACTCTCACCCACGTATTGTTACCACTTTGAAAAAGACACTAATATAAAAACATATCGGTATCTATGCACCATATACCAAAAATTTATATAGCCGGGAATATATGCGACTATATATGTATTTTTGTTGGGGTAAAAATGGGAGAGCTTGATCCTGAACTGGATGAAAGAGAAGTAGTTGTTGAGCCTATTTATTACTGCGGAAAATGCAACACGCAGATGAAAAAGACAGGCGCCAGCACATATAAATGCCCTGAATGCGGAGAGGCCTACAGGGAATAAACGATAGCTTTTTAAATAAACTCCTATTCTTTTGTTCTAAGCTAATAATTAGCTGCTCTAGCACCGCAAGGTGCGAAATGGTTAATATCAATCATGATCAAAATGGCAACAATATTCGATATAGACTCGCAAAAATTAATTGAAAAAGCAAGCGAAGAGCTTAAGAAAGTGCAGGCTATACAGCCTCCGGAATGGGCAATATTTGTGAAGACAGGCATGCATAAAGAAAGGCCTCCTATAAACCCGGACTGGTGGTATGTGAGGGCGGCATCTGTGCTCAGGAAGATATATTTAAGAGGCCCAATCGGCGTATCAAAGCTAAGGACATTATACGGCGGAAAAAAGAACAGAGGACATAAGCCAGAGCATTTTTACAAAGGCTCAGGCAATATTATAAGAAAGATTCTGCAGCAGCTTACGAAAGCAGGCTTTGTCAAGGAAGAAAAAAAAGGGCTTCATAAAGGCAGGGTAATGACAAAAGAGGGAAAGGCATTTTTAAACAAGATTTCGATTATGATTGGCGGAAAGGCTGCTGAAGAAAAGCCTGCTGAAGCTCATAAAGAAAAAATAACAGAACAGCCTACAGAAGCAGATAAAACAGGAAAATCCTGAAAATGGACAATGGGCTTGAAGAAATAAGAAAAAGAAAAATAGAATTGCTGCAGCAAACACAAAAACAGGCTGAGGAAGAAAATCAGCTTAAAACGCAAATACAGCAGCTTGAAGAGATTGTAAGACGAGCGCTTACAAAGGAGGCATTGCAGCGCTATGGAAATTTGAAGACAGCGCATCCGGAAAAAGCAGTGCAGCTGCTCGTTGTGGTTGCGAACGCAATACAAATGCAGAACATAAAGAAAATTGATGATAATCAGCTGAAAGAGATTTTGATGATGATGGACAAAAAGCACGAAACAAAAATAAGGTTCAGGTAAAATGGCAAGATACAAGCATCCAAGCAGAAAGCAAAGACTGGCGAAACTGCACAGGCAGACAAGATGGGCGCCATTTTGGACAGTGCCGAAGATCTACGGGAAAGGAAGAAAGGTGCATCCAGGCAGGCATACTGCTGTCAAAAGAAGCTGGAGAAGAATAAAGACAAAGGCATAAATGGCAAAAAAAGAAGATACAAAAATAATCCTTGAAAGAACCTATAATGTTCCGCTGAGAAAGAGAGTTCAATTCAGCCCAAGGCATAAAAGGGCTAAAAAGGCAGTAAATGTTCTCAGAGATTTCCTGAAGAAGCACATGAAAGCGAGTGAAATTAGAATAGGAAAATACGCAAATCTTGAGATCTGGAAGCACGGCATCAAGAATGTTCCGCATCACATAAAAGTTGATGCCAGAAAAGACGATAAAGGCATGGTTTTTGCAGAATTGGCAGGGGCTCCTGCTGAGAAAAAGGCTGAAGTAAAGAAAACAGATGTGAAAAAAGAAGGGAAGATAATAGAAGAGGCCAAATCAGAAAAAGAAACTCCTTCTGCAAAGAAAGATGAAGTTCCAAAAGATGTTCAAATAGAAAAAGAAGAATTAAAAGAGCTGAAAAAAGATCCTCCCAAAGTCCCAAAAGAAGCTAAATCTAAGATTGTTAAAAGCAAGGAAACAAGCGCGATCAAGTAAGATGCCAAAAATAACAGTAACAATAAGCGCTGAGAAATGCGACAACTGCCTGAAATGCATTGAAATATGCCCTATGGAAGTTTTCGGCAAGGATGAAAAGAATAAAGCGTTTATTCTGAAAGAAAAGGAATGCATTGCCTGCAATGCCTGCGTTGTACAGTGCCCGAAGGCGGCGATAAAGGTTGAAGAAGAAAAATAATTATTTATTCAAAATCAAAAGGAGATATGTCTTCTTTTCCGAATTTCTCTTTCGCTTCCATCAGTCTTTTCTGCTCTTGGTGAAGATGCTCTAAGAACAGAGTAGGGAGATCGCTTTCTTCCTTGTACACGGCTTCCATTCTGCCGAGTTTCTCAAGTAATTTTGCAGTTCTTATTGTAAACTGCTTTTCATATTCTTCTTCTTTATAATCTTTGTTAAAAATATCTCTGAATAACTTCTTTAAATCATCGTATTTTGGAATAAAGCCGACAGGCGTTTCAATGGCTTCAAGCTCATTATTGACCCTTCCTTCCATCCACATAAGCCAGACTTTCTTGTCAAGCTTTGAATTAAGAAAGTTTCCGTTCTCTTTCAGGAAATAATTTGTATGAAAAATCCTTGGCTGTTTGTCCAGCCTGTCTCCAAAAGCAAGATGGTTTTTGATGTAAAGCCCCAGAGGAACAACCAGGAAATCAATATTGGCCATCGGATCATGGGTTCTCACTCCTACTTTGCCGATTGTGGCAGTTGTTGTTTCAGATTCAACTACAGCCCCGACATAAACGCCATGGCCCCAGCTTAAAGATTCGAAGACAGGCACAGTTGTATCTGAATCACGGCCTCCGTAAATAAATCCTGAAATCGGAACACCGTTGGGATCATCAGATTTGGGATCGGCATTGTCAAGATCATTAATTCTTATTGTATAGCGGGCATTTTTATGGGCAGGGTCTATTGCATTACCGTCTTTATCTTTCTTGCCTTCATGCCAGTCTCCAGAAAAATTAATCCCTGTTTTAGGCAGTTCTTTTCCAATTCCGAGCCAGTAAGGAACATCATCGGCAATAAGAACATTGGAGAATATTAATTCCCTCTGTGTTGTTAATGCTTTGTAGATCACAGGATCATCATTTGGGTTTATGTCCTGTATAATTCCAAAAATGCCCTGTTCAACATTAACAGCATAGGCCTGGCCGTTATCTCCTGCTTTGATGTATGCTATATCATCTCCTATTATTGTCTGCCCAGCTATCATTGCAGTAGAAGTTTTGCCGCATGCTGAAGGAAAAGCTCCTGTAAAATACGTTACTCTGGCCTTGCCTGAAGGATGGACGCCCACAATAAGCATGTGCTCGCACAGCCAGTCCTCTTGGCTTGCTTTATTTATTCCCAATCGCAAAGCCAATTTCTTCAAGCCAACACTGTTTCCCGCATATTGGTTGTTAACTGTAAACACTTTATTCTCATGAAGGTCCATGTATATTCTTCTTCTATCAATATTCTTTGAATTGCCCCTCTCATCCAGCTCACCTGCAGAATGAATGAAACAAAAAAATTTTTTTGATCCATTCAGCCTCTTAAATTCTTCATAACCTCTCCTATAAAGAATCGTCTCGCTGTGCACAACATATGCAGAATCCGTTACTTGCAATGCCGGAATTGAAAATCTTGAATTATTCGGGCCTAAACAAAAAAAGCATACAAACATTTCCTTGCCTTCCATAATCCCTTCAAGGAATCCCATCACCTCATTCAAGCCTTCATCCCTGTCTTTCCATTCAAGAAATTTGCTTGCTTTTGCGCCTTTTGGCAATAAAACCCTTGTATTTTTCTTATCTCTTCCCTGATCATAAAATCCATCAAAATGAACAGTATGCCCATCCATTGCAAGCTGAAGTTCTTCTTTATTTTTTATTGTCAGCTCTTTAACATAATCGCAGTCTTCTTCTGAATCAGTCAGCACAGTAACCTTGCCAGGCCTGCATAAATCAACATATTTTTCAACTATTTCAATAACATGCTGGTTCTTCAATTCCAGCAGTTTTGCAAGATTCTTTTCATCCAGAATGGTTTTATTGATATTCACATTGACCGCTGTTTTAATTTTGCAGCCCTTTATAAATATTTTGTGAGAGATGTACGAAATTCGGCAACTTGGAATGTTACTATTCTAAAATAGAAAGTTTTATATAGATTTGCATCATTTCAAAAAGCCAGAGGGTTTGATGAAAAAAAATCACACAAGCCTGGAAAATGTAAATTATACGGATCAGATAGATCTGCTTAAGAAATATTTCTCAAAAGAGCAGATTGGAGTGACAATAATGTCTGCTCTGCAGAAAGAAGTTCCTAGGGAAACAGGAAGCAATTTCATGGAATACAGAAGGGCGTGCGCAAAAAATTTAAAAGCACGCCTGAATGAAGCAATCTCCGAGACACGGCGCAGTGATTTTGACAGCAGCAAATTTTACAATACAGTACTTACGCAAGTAGAGCACAATAGCAGACCAGTACCAAAATTTAAAACGGATAATGAGTGCCTTTATTCGGCATTGTATAACCTGAGCCTGAAAAAAGGCTGGCTTAAAGATGATAGAGTTGTTGATTTGATTCTGAATGCCCAGCCAAATAAGGCAGATAAAAATGTTGTAACGCAGTATAACAACACAATCAATGATTTGGCTGCCAAATATTATGGAGATTTAGAAAGAAAAATAAATGCAGCATAACTAAATTTTTAACTTAACAATTTTCGCTTTCTCAGAAATAATTGCGCTGTTACCAGTAGGATCTTCAACAGTCAGCACAGCCTTCTCCTGCCCCCACATTATTCTTGTAAGCTTCTTTAACAGATTTTTTGCCTTTTTCCTATCTTCTTCATCTTCTGCATCATTCTTCAAGCCTTCAATCTGCTCCTTAAACCTTGTCAGGATACCTTCAACATTTGTGACATCTCCATTTGAATCAGGGCCAGGCTCGATAGAGCCGATGTAAGGCACTTTAACAGTTGCTTCAGAGCTTTTCACAACTCTTATTTTCATATCATTCTCAGAAGCAATTTCGAGAGTATAGCGCGCAGGGTCTTTCTTTTCCGCGCATTCAACATCTGCCTTGTGGTATTTGCACGAGCTGCACACCATTGCAAAAATAAAAACTTTTCCGAAGTATGGGACTTCCTTTTCATCTTCAGTAAGGGTCAGGTTATTGGTGCCGCATATCGGGCATGTCTGCTTTTCTAATTTGTCCATAAGAATTTATTTTGGTTATAAGTTTATAAAAGTTTCTATTTATTTTTTAAATTATTTTTTATTGAAAATTTTAGAAATAATAATAAAAAACAAAATAAAGAATTAAACCCTATTCTTCCCCTTCAGGCTCTTCAGCAACATCGGCAGTCGCCTTTGTCCTGTAGATCTTTGCAAATGACGGCGTAACAACAATATAGTCATCGCCGAACCCTGCAATATCACCTTCAATTGCATCGCATGTCTTCTTTAGCTTGTTTATGGCTCTTTTTAGTTCCACAAGGTCCTTCTCTTTCAATGGCCTTATATTCACCAATGCGATTGTAGCTCCTTCCCTTAAGGAATCAAGAACTTCTTTGATATCAGCAAAATCTTCAATGACAAACGGCCTTACTGTGATCTTGGTCTTTATGTCAGCGCCAGCGCCGGTGTCAAGCTCAACATACTCTTCCTCGCCTTCTTCAGGAAAATCCTCGTCAGAACCGCCCAATTTTCTCTTCAAATTCGAAAAAAAACCAGCCATTTTCTCCTCCTCTTATTTAATTGATTGTAAATTATGTTATTCACCCAAATACTATGCCGATATTTAAACTTTTCGGATTTAACACTCAAAAATAGAAAACATTTTAAACCTATGAACAATTATGCTGTTCAGGGGCAAAATGATTCTTAGCTCAATAAGGCTGAACAACATAAGAAGCTATACAGATGAAAAGATAGATTTCCCGGAAGGATCTGTCCTGTTAAGCGGCGATATCGGAAGCGGAAAGACAACAATCTTGCTTGCAGTGGAGTTTGCTCTATTCGGCATAATGAGGCCCATGCTTACTGGCAATTCATTGCTGAGGCATGGAAAAAAGGAAGGCAGCGTTGAATTAAGATTTTATCTTGACAACAGGGAAATAATAATCAAGAGAAACTTAAAAAGAAAATCAGGCGATGATATTGGCCAGGAAAGCGGCTATATAATAGTTGACGGGAGGAAAAAAGAGGGCACTGCTGTCGAACTGAAGAATGATGTCTTAAACCTGCTCGGCTATCCTTCTGAATTATTGACGAAAAGCAAGTCGCTTGTTTACAGGTACACTGTTTACACCCCGCAGGAAGAGATGAAGCAGATTCTCTTTGAAGAAGATGAGGCAAGGCTCGACACTTTAAGAAGGGTTTTCGGAATTGACAAGTACAAGAGAATAAGGGAGAATTCCGAGATTTATATAAGGGAGCTTAAGGAAAAAAGGAAGGAGATAGAGGGCTTCATTCTTGATTTAGAGGAAAAAAAATCCCAGAAAAAAGAGAGAGAGCATGATCTGAAAGAAATTGCGATAAAAATCGATGAGATAAAGCCAAGGATCATCGAAATAAAAGCAGAATTAAAAAATAAGAAGAAAGACATTGAAAAAATAGAGCAGGATATTAAAAAGCTGAATGACCTGAAAAAAGAATTCGAAGTTTGCAGGATAAATATTTTGAATAAAGCAAGCTTGAATGAAAGGAATAAGGCTGAAATAAAGGAGCTTGAAAAAAGAATTGAAAAGCTTGAGGCTGAGCTGAAAGGCAAAAAAGACTCAAATATCGCAGATGTGAACAAAAAGCTGGAAGAGCTGGAAAATTCAATTGATTTCATGGAGAACACAGCTGCTGAGATTGATGCAAGGATAAATGACCTGAAATCAAGCATTAAAAGCTCAAATGAAATTAAAGTAAAGTTTTCTAAAATGAACGAATGCCCGCTGTGCAGGCAGAAAGTAGAGCATGGCCATAAAATGAAAATTCTTATTGAAGAAGACGGAAAAATAAAAGGCCACGATGAAAGATTGAAATTATTTTCAGAACAGGGCGAGGAAGCAAGGAAAAAACTGGACGAATTGAAGAAAGACCACAAGCTGCTTATTGAGCAGAAAAGCGAATTGAACTTAATTCTGCTGAAAATCAGGGATCTGGAAGAGAAAACCAGGCTTAAAAACAAGCTCTGCAGCGAGTGCGAGGAAATCAAGAAAGATATTGGCGGCCTTAATGTTAAAAAATCTGAACTGGAGAATGAAATTTCGAAGTTCGGCGATGCAGAAAAAGAATATTTAAGATTCAGAAAAGAGCTTGATGCAATTGCCGGAAAAGAGAGGGAAGTTGAATTAGAAAATAACTCTTTATTGAGGGATAAAGAAAATATTCTGAAATTAATGAAAGCCATTGATGAAGAAATAGGCAGGAAAGAAAAGGCAAAAGAAAAGCTGGCTTATTTAAGGGATATGCAGGAATGGCTGCAGGAAGGATTCCAGAACCTCATGAATGTCATGGAGAAGCATGTCATGGCATCAGTTTATCATGAATTCAATGAATTGTTCCAGAACTGGTTTAATGTGCTGATTGAAGATGAAGCCCTTAATGTAAGGCTTGATGATGTTTTCAATCCGGTTATTGCGCAGAACGGCTACGAGACAATAATAGAGAATTTAAGCGGAGGGGAGAAGACTTCGCTTGCGCTTGCGTACAGGCTTGCATTGAACAAGGTCATCAATGACCTGATATCGCAGATAAGGACAAAAGATTTAATAATACTTGATGAGCCCACTGACGGATTCAGCGAAACCCAGCTTGACAAGATCAGGGATGTGCTGGATCAGCTGAATGTGAAGCAGGCGATCATTGTTTCGCATGAGAGCAAGATCGAGAGCTTTGTTGACAATGTGATAAAGATCAGGAAAGAAGGGCATGAAAGCCATGCTGATTGAATAAACGCTGTCGGCAGTATAGTTTTAGTTTAGGGGGCATGATAGGAGTTTTAGGCTTTTTGGAAAAAGAAGATTAAAATCCACCTGGTCCAAAGATATTGTCATTGCTTTTTAATTTTCTGATAAGCTTTTTAGCTGAAATTTTCTCTCCGTATATATACTTAGTTTCATTCCCTTCTTTTGAATCTAAATAAACATCTAATTCTGGAAAAAAGATTATCCTACGATCATTCACATCTCTACTGGTTAAATCTTGTTCATGAAGAACCTCTACTGCTCCAAAATCCTGATACTCACAAAGCATATTAACCATTTTGTTCATATCAGAATGTTTAAGGGAAGACTCACGAAAGCCTGCTCTAAGTCTCCTGCCTCTTCTTTGTTTTATCGTTTCAATAGCTACTGCTGGAGAAACTCTCCTTAACTTGCTTGCCTTTTCTAAAGTAGATAACTCTCTTCTTGCCACTTCTGCCTTGGTTAAAAGGGATTCTAAGCATCCAAGACTAATCTCTTTAACCCTTGGCGAATTTGCTTTAATCAAATTTTTATTCTCAGGATAGAAGTTATTAGCCCAGT
>JACPBO010000035.1 GCA_016180285.1 Candidatus Woesearchaeota archaeon | reverse complement strand
AGGTGAAGGAGGCAAGAAAAACGGAAGAGAGTTAACAGGACAGCTAATAGAAAGACTGAAGCAAAGATATGGTTCTTTGATTGAGGTTATAAAGAATATTAAACAAGATGATTTTTATAATGAGCAGTTTGAGTTTAAAAATAAGGAGGGGGTTATAGAATATAATTTATTTCCAATGTTAAAGAGAGTTTATACATATTCTCCAAGCGCAGCAGTCATGGATTGGATAAAAAATAATTCAAATGAAAAAATAAGAAGGAAATATGCTGGAATAAGACCATGGCATTTTGCAAGGGTCCCTACTGGTACTTGGAAAGATGAAGAAGGCAAGCAAAATGGAAGAGAGCTAACAAGGCAGTTAATAGAAAAACTAAAGCAAAGGTATGGCTCTTTGATTGAGGTTATAAGGAACATTAAATACGAGGATTTTCATAATGAACAGTTTGAATTTAAGAATAAAGATGGGGTTATAACATACAACCTCTTGTCAATGTTGACCCTTGTTTATACAGGTTCTCCAAGCGCAGCAGTCATTGATTGGATAAAAAATAATTCAAATGAAGAAATAAGAAGGAAATATGCTGGAATAAGACCATGGCATTTTGCAAGGGTTCCTCTAGACACATGGAAAGACGAAGAAAGTAAGAAAAATAGCAGAGAGTTAACAGGACAATTAATAGAAAGACTAAAGCAAAGATATGGCTCTTTAATTGAAGTTATAAAGAATATTAAACAAGATGATTTTTATAATGAGCAGTTTGAATTTAAAAATAAAGAGGGTATCCTAAGATACAATTTCAAATCGATGTTAGGTCAAGTTTACAGAAATTCTCCAAGCGCAGCAGTCATGGACTGGATACAAAACAATCCTAATGAAGAACTTCGCAAAGAATATGCTGGTATAAAGCCATGGTATTTTGGAATGGCCTCTCTAAGAACATGGCGAGGTGAAGGAGGCAAGCAAAATGGAAGAGAGTTGACAGGGCAGTTAATAGAAAGACTGAAGCGAAGATATGGCTCTTTGATTGAAGTTATAAAGAATATAAAAGCTAGTGATTTTCATAACGAGCAGTTTGAGTTTAAAAATAAAGATGGGGCTATAGAGTATAATTTAGAACAAATGCTATTGCGTGTTTATGCAGGTTCCCCAAGCGCAGCAGTCATAGACTGGCTCAAACACCAACCAAAATATATAAAAGAAAAATACTCATTTGTCAGACCCATGCATTTCATTGGTTCAACAGAAACTAGAGGGAGAAGGCTAACTGGGAAATTCAGCGCTTATGATTTATCAAAAATCAAAAAACAAAAGATATATGATACCTCGATATTTGGCTTTACCCAGTATCATTCTAGTGATAAAGGAGCAATAAGAGCCATAATGGCCGAAGAAGCATCCAAAGTTCTAGGAGACACCAGTATTGCTTATTTAGGTTTAGAAACAGAAAGATTCCAAAGTTTATTAGGTGTTTATGAACTGCTTAATCTTGACGCTTCCTCATCCACTATTATTGAAAGAGAAAAAAGAGTTTATAACGCAATGAAAGCAATACAGCAAAGAAAGGATATGCCTAGAAAAGCTCTAAAAGGCACAGAAATAATTCATGGTAACTTAGACAAAGAGGTTAGTCAAATGCGTGATAAGAGTTATAATTATATTAACTATGACTTCACAGGCCATCTAAGCCAAGACAAAGAAAGGGCAATGAGAGCTTTATTTGAAAATAACCTGTTGGCAGATACTGCTGTTATTTATATCACTTTACAGGAAACTGAATTATCAAAAGAAAGGGCGAAAAGAGCAGGTTTTGAGGACCAGGTTAAAGCTTTAAACCAAATGATGCAAAGTTATGCAAAAACACATTCATGCGAACAAATGTTTACATTGGATTATGAAGGCGGTACTAGCGAAAGAAAGATGACACCCATGATTGTCATAGGTTATAAGGTGAAAAGATGTCTGGCTACATAACAACCTCTTATTTTATGAAAAAAGAAAAAGATTCAGATGCAACAATTATTGCAATCTGCAGAAAGTCTCTTCCCTTCATCCCGCGAATATACGAAAGAATGCCTTTTTTTGGACCTTCGGTAGAACTATTAAGGCAATACAAGGCAGAAGGGATGGGTTGGAAACAATACAAGGAAATCTATACGAAGGAGCAAAGGGCACATTTTAAAGAAAGGCCGGATGATTTTAGGAATCTGTTAAAGAGAGCGCAGCTAGAAAAGATTATTTTATGTTGTTATGAAAAAACTAATCAAGAAAAAAATAATTGCCATAGATACTTGTTGTTTGAAATTTTAAAACAAATTGCTCAAAAGGAGAGATATAAGACAGAATTTGTAGAAGAAAAATGACAACTTTAGATAATTTTCAGCCTAGGAAAATATATGTATATTCTGGTGTTATAGACAATAATATAACCAAAAGGGTTTTGCAAAAATATGAAGGGGTGCCTACGGAAATAGTTGAAACCCAAAAAGCAACAGAAATAATCCCTACAAAGGACAAATCTTTCACCGATGTTGTTAATGATGCAAAACAATTACTTATGCTTGGGACAACTGATAATTTTATTGAACATTTCCCAACAAGGGATGAACCTTATTGTGCTGGTTTAACAAAAATAAAGCCAATAACAAATGGATGCTATTTTTCTTGTGAATATTGCTATCTGCAGCAAACATACCGAAAAATAATGCCCTTCATAAAATTTAATGTAAACCATAGCGATTTAGTTGTACAAATAGAACAAAGAATGGCGAAAGGAAAAAGAGAAGTTTATGACATGGGCGAATTACAAGATAGCCTATCTTTCGATGAGCTCTATCCACTAACAAAGATATTGGTTCCGTTATTTGCTAAGTCAGATTCAAAACTATTATTGTTAACAAAATCAGATTGCATAGATAATCTGCTTGACTTAGAGCACAATGGCCAGACAATTGTTTCATGGAGTATTAATTGTGATTTTGTCACAGACAATCTTGAACATAGAACAGCCAGCTTAGATCAAAGAATTGAAGCGGCAAGAAAAGTGCAAGAAAAAAGATATGAAGTGAGATTTCGCTTTGATCCTCTTTTGATGTTTGATGGCTGGCAAAATAAATATGCGCAAATGGTTGAAAAAGTGTTATCTAATGTGAACCCAACTAGGATAAGTCTTGGTAGCTTCAGGCTGGAGAGGGGACTTTTTAGGCATATTAGGGAGAGATTCCCAGATAGTATACTATTAGATGAAAGTATGTTAGCTGCAACCACAAGTTCTAAAGGTCAAGTGAAAAGAGTAAGGTTTGAAGATGGCAAAGAAAGATATGAACCAGATATAAGAGCAGAGTTATACCGTTTCGTAGTTGAAGAAATCAAAAAAAGAAGTGACGCAGTTATTGCATTATGCAAAGAATCTGTTAGCATGTGGGAACAGGCTGGCTTGACGCTAGACAAAGATAACTGCAAATGTCATTGCAGATTCTAACGGGAGTTATATTGAATTATGAAATTAGGAAGACGCAGATTAAAAGGAATATAGTTTTTTTCAGCGCTTGGCTTTAACTTCGTTGTAAACTCGCTCTACCTTTTCCTTAAACTCTTTTGAAGCGAAGAACCTTTTGCCTTCCCTGTCTTTTACATAAGTAATATAACGGACATAGTCACTAATTTTCTCTCTTAGAATTCTCTTTTCAGTTAACTTTTCTAATTTTTTTAGGAAATTATTGCCAACTTCAACTTCTGACCTCTCGCATGATCTTATCTTACCTACAACTTCTTTAACACGATTGAGGTTATATGCAAAAAACCCATATGAACCCACTTTCATTTCTTTAATGTCATATATCTCAAGACAAAGGGATGATGCATCTCTCCTTTCATCAATATAGACGACTGCTCCTTTTTTCAATTCTTTGATGTTTCTTTCGATTTCTGCTAAATCCGTTTTCTCATCAAAATGCGCCATCTGCAATAACTTCTCAAAATTCGAATATGTTGCAGTTATTATATCAACAATTTTCTTCGGCGCATATTTTGTATTTTTCAGATTGATCATCATTGAAAAATACCCTTTATAGTCAATGAAAGGCAGCTCTTTATATTCCTCAATTTTTTCCATCTTCTGCGTAGTTTCATCATTCAATTTCCTGACCTTTTCTTTTTCAAGCACAGCATTATATTTTACGAATGATCCCAGATATTTCTTAGCTACCAGCCCGTTGCCATACATCTCTTTTATCAATGCTCCATGCTTTTCCTGGAAATCAGAAAATCTCTTGCTCTTTACGAATCTGGCATTAAGGATCATGTCAATAAGGTCATCGGCGTTCTTATCAATGCCGGTCCAATCTTTAAAATTATCTGAAAGCTCCTCTTTTAAAAAATAATCCTGCTTAATAAGCCCCTGCTTCAGCCACTCATCTCCGGTGTTCTCGTACATTCTTCTTGCAAATCTTACTTTTCTTCCAATTGAAACAATAACTGGCGCAGTCTCCATGAACTCTCTTATGCTGAACATTCTGAGATAATTCTCCCTTTCAATTTCTCTTTCAGTTATTCTGCCAATCCTGCTTCTTTCCAAGAAATCCTTTGCAATTTTGTGTTCTTTTTCTGTTAATACGTGTTCATATACAATTCTTCCAAATTCACTAAATTCCTTTGCGAGCTTTGCCTTCTCTTCTTCAAATATGCTGCCCACTTCTTTCAGGATATAATGCCAGCTTGGTCCAACCCCATATTTTTCTGCTACCTTCCTGTTAGACTCCATTCTTATCTTTTCAATATCTTGGCCTTTTTTCCTGAAATGCAGCTTTATAGCCCATGCCTCAAAGAACGTCATGTATGGCTTGCTTTCATCTAGCCTCTCTTTTACTGTCAATTTCTCAAAATCTTCTCGTTCTCTATATCTTGCAGCAGGTATTTCATAATGCTCATCAAGTTCAATCCTTCCATATCGCTTGACTAATTCATCATCCTTGAGCTTCGATAAATATTCCAAATCATCTTTTACTATTCCCATAACAGCTTCTGTTTTAAACGGCCTGTACTCATAAGAATAAATTACCAGTTTTGCCAGTTCCTCGCTGCTGACACGATGCGCAATAGTCTGAAGCTTATCATGAATGTAAATGATTTCTTCATTTGTTATTGTTTTGTTTTTTATGCCTTCCCTGAAATAATTTAAGAAGCTCCTCCTTTTGCCGGGGTCAAGCTCATACAGCAGGCTTTGCTCATTCAAAGGCACGTTGTCTTTGATCAATTCGCTTATCAGCAGCAGCTGCTCTGCGTCTATTCCTGCTTTTGCCATTGTTTCTCTGAGCTCAGGAGAAACCTCAAAAATCAGTTCTTCAAGCTCTTTCCTTTTCTTCTTCTTGCTGGCTTCTTTCACAGTTTCCTTAAACTCACCCAAACTAAAATGAGAGAGCATGTCATAGCATTCCTTTCCTATGAAGAAATCCTTTGTTCCAATTCTCATTATGTAGCCTTGTTTAAAGTTATGCCCTCCGATGCATGTTGCATTATAAGCCATATCAGCAGCATGGACATTATCCAGCATTTCATCTAGATAATGATATTTCTCTGGAGCTATGCCAATCAGATTTTTTATTGTGGAAATTTTAGAAGTATCCTTCTTTCTAATATAGCGTAATATGGTCTTCCATGCTCCTGCTCCCCAGCTGCTTCTCAAATCAATATGCTGGCTCAATAATTCTGATGTTTCGGACATATCTGTTTTTCTTCTGTGCATGAAGCAATGAAATGGTTTTTTATATTTAAACCTTTCTATAAATTTACCACTATTTAGAAGTGTAAGATTACAATGACAGTCTGATTCTTTTTACTTCTTCAGCCATATCACTTGCCAAATAAGCGTAGCCTTTATGCTTTTTCAGCAAAATATCTCCGATCAATCCATTAAAATAAGCAGCATTTACAGCAGACTGCCACAGATCCCTGCTCTGCGCCAAAAATCCAACACAAAGGCCAGCCAGAACATCTCCAGTTCCAGCTTTTGTCATTCCAGCATTGCCTGTCTTGTTGTAAGCTATTTTATTTTTGGAGATTATCGCGTCAATCGGGCCTTTAAGAAGGATTATATTGTTTTTTATCTTATTTTTTAATATTTTTTGCATAAGCTTCGCTTTATTTTCAATATTTTTTTCATTTACTATTGCATTAATAGTCTTCCTATTTATTTTTGAGTTTTCCAATAACAACTTCAGTTCTAAAATGTGCGGCGTAATAACAGCATTGTCAACTTCATCAATTGAAATAATCTTTATTCCATCAGCATCAATAACTAGTTTTTTATTTAATTTTTTTATTTTTTTAAAAAAAATCCTTGCGCATTCTTTTGTTTCCTTCTTTACAGTCATTCCATTTCCCATCAAAATTGCATCAACATTTTTTGAGAATTCTAAAATTTCCTTAATGTGCTTTTTATTTAAATAATTGCCTTTTAATTTTCTTGTAACCAAATCTGCACTCAAACAATTAAGCGCCCATGAAACTTTTGAAGGGGCGAATACAGTTACTATGTCTGCTCCAGATCTTAATGCAGCAATCCCGGCTAAAGCCAGCGTTCCAGTGTAATCTAAGCTGCCGCCTATGATGGCAGCCCTTCCATTCTGCCCTTTGTGGCTTTGAGGATCTCTTTTTGGAAGTTTTATGGATTTTTTTGTGATGTAATTCATTTGCTTATGCCTTAAAAAGTTCTAATCCGAAGAACCTTTTTGAAATAAAATTATTAATTGCAAGCATAACTGACAAAGAACCAAAATACTGTAAATCGCTTATGGTTAAGATTTCCTTGATAACTCCCAGCTTGAGTGTGAAATCGGTGAACATATTGAATAAAACTATAATTATGATGAAAAAATAAATCCACTCGCTAATGTTTTTAAAGAGGGAATATGATAAAGACCGCAATATATGCATATCACACACCTTTTTTTATAGTATCTTGAACAATTTTAATAATACGAAGATTATGATCAAAAATACAATAAGCCTAATGATCGTATCAAGATCTTGGTTTTTATCCATACCGGTTATTGAAGCAATTCCTTGTTTTTAAATCTTTCTTTTTTCTTTATCTCATCCCATCTTTTCACAGCTTCCTCGCTGCTTTTTACTGTTTCATTCCCGAAAACCCATGGCTTTCTTCTGACCAATTTATCTTTTACGCCATCAATGACTTCTTTTGTTGTGAATAACTTCTTTTCTTCTGATATTGCGCAAATAAACAGAATGTCATAAAAAAGATCTCCAAGCTCTTCCTTTAAATTCTCATAATCCTTTTTGTCAATGGCTTCTGCAATCTCCTCTGCTTCGCTTAATATCTCCTCTTTGTGCTTCTCTATAGTCTGCTCTTTAGCCCATGGGCATTTTTCAAGCGTTTTTTTGATCGCAACAACCAATTCCTCAAAGCTCTGCTTCATGCTGTGAATTCCTCCACAGAGTATTTATCGCCGTCTTCAACCATTTTTATTTTATGGACATTCACTCTTTTATTTTTCAGGATAAATTCCTGGATCATCAAAATATCACTTGGAACAATCTTTTCTTTATCTAAATTATTTAAATCAAACCATTTTAGATTGCCTTCCTCTGTTTCAATAAAATTTTTATTCCCAGATTTCACTCTGCAGACAAATATTAAAAAATGGCCCGTCTTTTCATTTTTGCTATAGACAATTTCAGATGCAATCCCAGCAATACTTTCAAATTCTGTCTTAATGCCAGTCTCCTCATAAAACTCTCGAACAGCAGCCTCTTCAACATGCTCGCCAAATTCAAGCTTTCCACCAACCATGGCCCAATAACCCATATAAGGCGGCTTGACTCTTTTGATCAGAAGAACTTCGTTATCTATTACCAATACACCGCATACAATGGTCTTTGTTTTGTTTTCCATTAAACTTTCAGCCTCATTAAGTCTTTTGCAATGATTATTTTTCCCTTGAATATTTTTGCAATCTGCGCTTTTATATTTATTTTTTCCACCTTTGGATAGAAATGTGTAAGCATCAGTACTTTTGCATTCGCCCTTGCTGCTATTTTGCCGCATTCATCAGGTATCAGATGCCCCGGGAATTTAGCTTCGTTTGGATTGGAGCATTCCAGAATAAGCAGATCGGTATTTTTGGCCAATTCAACAAGTTCATCAGTATATTCTGCATCACCAGAATAAACAATTGCCTTTCCATGATATTCTATGCGATATGCCACATTATTCCAATTCTTGGAATGAATTATTGGGGCTGACTTTATATATGCTCCATCAATCTGAGTTGTATTGTTTTTAACTTCTTTGATATTTATTTTGAATGGCATGTTTTCAAATTTAAGAAGCTTAAATACAACTTTAAAATATTCTTTAAATCCTTTAGGCCCAACCAACTTCATTTCTTTTTTGCGTGTAAAGCCAGTGTAAGCATAAGACCAAAGTAAAGCTGGCAAATCATTTATGTGGTCATTGTGACAATGTGTAAAAAACATATAATCTATTTTTCTGAGGTATATTTTTGCTTCCACCAACCTTCTTTTTGTACCAGCTCCGCAGTCAAACAATAGCTGCTGTTTTCCTGCCTTGATCACATATGCGCTTTCGCTTCTATGCAGATTTGGAACGCATGTTCCAGATCCCAAAACAATAACTTCCATTTTACACCCCTTTAATTTTCCTCTGTTTCTTTTTTTAATATTTATTGGTTTTTTGGTTTAAATTTATATACTAGTTATATTTAACCTATAACGCGATAATATATGAGAACTAACTTGTTATTTATAAAATTTATGGGTGATTCGCCTATGATAAGGGTATTAGACTATTTATTAACAGAAAGAGATCTAGACTTCTCTATAACTGATATGGCGGAAAATGCAGGGATTGGAAGGGCAACATTGTACAGAATATGGGATAATCTTATTAAAAACAGGATAATAGCCCGCACAAGAGATATAGGGAAAGCCAAGCTTTTCAAGCTGAACAAAGACAACCCAAAAATAAAAAAATTAATTGAAATATCTGACATGCTGACTTTGGAAGAACTAAAGAAACACGCTAAAAGGCAAAAAATAGAAGTTACAGTATAAGCTTATTTATGTTATCCCAATAAACTCCACCTTGTCTTTTTCCAGATCCAGCAGTGCAATCGTATGTATAGGATTCCCGAGATAATGCGTTCCGGGGTTTATGATCCTTGTTTTTCCTATTTTCTCGTCTTTTGCCCTGTGGTCATGCCCGTGCAGGATATAGTCATACTTTCCGGAATGCGCAAGCTCATTAATGCTGTCAGGCTTGTGGATCAAAAATAGTTTTTTGTTTGACAGATTCAGCTCAGAAGAAACTCCAAGAAACTCGCTATCAATCTCTTTTATCTTTTCATTTATCATTTCTATATCGCCGTCGCAGTTTCCCTTTATAAATTTCATTTTTAATCCTTTAAAATAAAGAACTGTAACAGGCGCAATAACATCTCCAAGATGAATCACAAGATCAACTTTTCTATTCTTAAAAATATCAACAGCTTTCTTTATGTTCGGAATATTGTCGTGTGTGTCTGATATAATGCCGATCATTTTATCTCTTCTATTTCTTTTTCAAATTCGTTTACAAATAGTTTTGTAAACTCAAGTCTTTTTTTAATTATTCGTTTTGCAGTTTCTGTGCCAACAGAAGTTTCATCAACCTTCATCAGCTTGTTTTTTATATGGTAAAAAGTCGAAAAATCATCATCTGAAACAAAGGGCTTCCTGTCTTCTGAGCCATAATCAAACGCCCTTGCTATCCCTATAGCGCCAATTGCATCAATCCTATCCGCATCTTTTATTATTTGCGCTTCTGTTGTTTCCGCTTTAAGGTCCTTGCTCCACCTATGGACTTCTATGCAGTGCTTTATTTTTTTTATTTTTTCTTCATCAAAGCCTATTCTTCTCAGAATTTGTTCAGCAAGCTTAGAGCCTTCAGCTGCATGGCACAATATCCTTCCTTTTTTTAAATTTTCTTTGCCTGTTTTGCTCAAAGCAACATCATGCAGTATAGCTGCTGCCTCTATGATATCCAGATCACCGCCTTCTTTTTTCTGAAGATGCCTTGCAATATCAAGAACTCTCAATGTATGGGGCCATCTGTCCGGGTCGCAGCCTTTAAAATAAGGTTCTGCCAGCTTTTTTAGTTTTTCTATGTCTTTATTGTTCATTCTAACGGGCTTTTTTTGTTTTTTTTATGTTGCCAAAATCCTTCTCCGCTTTCTTTAATATCTTTACGATGCCATTATTAGCATCAACTTCAACTAAATCACCATCTTTGAGAATTTTTGTTGCATACTTAGTCCCAACAATACAAGGTATATTGAATTCTCTGGATAAAATAGAGGCATGGCACGTTAAACCTCCTGTATCAGTTATAATCGCTGCAGCTTTCTTCATTGCAGGCACTATATTCGGGCTAGTCATCTGCGATACTAAGATGTTGCCGAAATTCATTTTTTTCATATCTTCAACTGTCTCAATAACACTGACAATTCCCTCAGCATATCCTGGATAAGCTACCATCCCTATAAGAATATCGGTTTCTGTTTTTATACCTTCACTTAAAATCTCTTTTTTGAAATCATCAATTTCTCTTCCATAATAGAATATGATTTTATCCTTATCAATGTAATACAAGCTGCGCTTCTTTCTTAGTTCTAATTCAAAATTTGTATGCTTATGCAAGAGTAATGCCTCTTCAAACTCCCAAGGAAATAGAAATCCAATTAATTCAAATGTTGTTCCAATTCTCTTTGCAGCCTCTCTTAAAAAAGGCTCGTAACAATAAAAAAGATGATAAAATGTATCTTTTCTATAGCCTTTTAGCCAGACTAACTCTGAAGCAAATCTAAGTAACTCTTTATCTTTTTTATTTGGCTTAAAACTAGAAAGAGCCTCATTCTGTTTAGATTCAATCTTCCTATGCTTCTTTTCTATTTGGTTTAACAGATCTTTAGCTTTTGCTAAACCAATTTTTATGAATTCATCAACTCTTTCAAAAAAATGTGTAATGTCCTCTTCGGGACCTATATACATATAAGGTATCCAGCAATATTTTTTATAATGTTTAATTAATTTATTGTATAAAATAGGTTTTTGTTTCTTAATAGATAAAATTAACTTGTCTTTTGAAAAAGCTTTACCTGAAAATTTCTTGTCTTTAAGAATTTCAATGCAAATTTCTAAAAGTTCCTTCTCTTCTTTTTCCCGGAAACTCTCTTCTCTGGGAGCAGTTAAGATACTCCAGCATTCAGTTAAATCTAAGTCCTTTTTACTGGTTTCAATTAAATCTCGTATTTTATTTAGGACTGCATTTGATACTCTCTGCTGTTCTTCATCTGGAAGAAATGTTAAGATGCCTCCAATCAAATGATTTTTCCTTTGGAGTTCTGCTAATTTTTTGAATTCTGAAACCATTTCCAAATTAGACATCTTAGCAAAATCTAATGCCCTAAATCTTTCTGATTCATTCATAAGCTCTTTAGCTAATTTGCGGTACTCTGCAACTCTATTTTTGTGCTCTTTTGTCATGTTAATTATAAATCCTGATAAAATATCTGCCGCTTTGTTAAACTGATCTCTTTTAAGATAATAAGAAGCAGCGCCATTATTCCACTCAACAAATCCTTCTTTAATATATTCGCCAGCATTCACTAAGGGATAATCTCGAATAGGATTGATTAAATTATAGGCAAATAAAGAAATATAATTTGTATTCGGGATATCTGATAACTTAAACCAAATCCCTTCTTTTGCAGAAGAAGCAATAAGATTCTCTTTCTCCCTCCCCTTCTTCGTTAAAGCAATAACAGGCAGAGTTTTCTCTTTCATTTCCTTTGTTGTCATCTGTTTCCTCATTTTAAATTAATGGACCCATCGGGACTTTCACTCGCTTTTTTTGATTTTCCGAAGGAAAATCCTAGGTTTGCGCCCGAAGGTAAGCAAACCGCATTTTCCCAGGTTTTTTTGCTATGCAAAAAAAGCTGATTTGAACCCGAGACATCCCCGCAGCGAACGGAGCATTCTACCGCTGAATTATGGGCCCATTGGATGGACTCGCCGGGACTTTCAAATTCTGAGTTTCCCCATGAATGTTTGAACCCGAATCTCACCCTAGCCAAGGGCGTATTCTACCAGGTTGAATTACGAGCCCATATAGCAAAAGAATAAGAAACAATATTTAAAGGTTACTTAACTGCGAGCTTTATATCTTCTTCATGTATTGTTTTCCTTCCAGCGTGCTTAGAAACCTGCACTGATCTTGCTGCAATATCCTTCGCAGTATCTTCGAGAACTTCCCTAAATGCGTCTATAGCGTCTTCTCCTACGCGGCCAGCTCCGTTCTTGATCAATATCCTTGCAACTGCCGCTCGCGGGATTATTGCAGTTCTTTTTGCCATAATCACCAAGTAGAATGTTTTTATTTAAAAATGTTGTTGTTTTTTGCTAAAAAAACGATAGATTTATTAACCAATTATTTTTGCTGATTATGCAATGAAGGAAAAAAAGTTGAGGGTGAAGAAGAGCAGCCTGTTTGTTATATTGGGGATTATTGCGTTGATAGTCATCATACTAATTGCTTTTTCTGTCAGCAAAACAAAAAAGCAGGTCATTGCAACTGTGAATGGCGAAAAGATGTACCTGGAAGACATCAATAAAGAATACACCAACATACAAAAAAGCTATCCTTTAGTCACAAAGGACATGGTTCTTAATCTTTCAATGAATGAGAAAGTGCTGCTGCAGGCTGCTGCAAAGGAAGGAATATCTGCCTCTGATGAGGAGATTAATGACTTGATATATGCCATGCTCTCGAAAAACGGAGTAGATATGGAAACATTACAGGCAAGGCTTGCCCAAAACGGAATGGCATTGAAAGACCTGCAAAACCAGTACAAAAAGCAGACAATCATACAGAGGCTGATAGATAAAAAAATTACGCCTTTCATAAATGCGACTGAAGAGGAAGCCGAAAGCTATTACAACAGCAACAAGAATCAATTCAAGAGTGAGGAAAGCTTCACAATACAGCGATTGTTGATCAAAAAAGACGATATGGCGCCTGAAGAAGCATCTAAAAAAGCCAACGAGATAGGCGCAAAGATTTTCTCCCACAACACAACAAATATAAGCAACTTTGATGAATTCATAGCTAATTTTTCAGATGACAATACAAACGGGATTTATGTCATCAAAAGAGGAATGCTGGATGAGGCTTTTGAAAAGGTTGTTTTCAATCTCCTTATTGGCGAGATAACAAAATACCCTGTGCCGACTCCAGACGGCTATAATTTCGTTAAGCTGCTCAACAAGACAATAGAAAGAATCCCTCCTTATGTGGAAATAAAAGAGGATGTTAAAAATAAGTTAAAAGAACTGAGATTGAATAACGAGTTCGCAGCTTATTTGGCAAAATTAAGGAGCGAGGCAAAGATAACAGTTAATTACGGCTTATTGCGCAGTTCTTGATTATAGCATACGATCGCTGTTAGCTGCCTCTGAATACTAAAAAGAGTTGATTTTTTAATGCAATGTAGCGAAACGAAAAGGAAAATAAAAATACAGCTTTTAGAAAATTTAGAAGATTTAGAAATACTCATGAGAGGAGATGCTGTCAATATTATTTATCAAAATGAACCTTTATGGAAATATGGTGAAAAAGAACAAGTAGGAGCTTATCATGGAAAATCTGAATTTGGATTTTTACAATTTCTCATTCCAGCAGTTGCTAGAGAAGACTGCATAATTATGTACGAAACACGAAAAAGTCAGATAACTATCAAAGATGGAAAAATTGTACTGAATGAAGATAAATCAGTAACAACGGCCCATATATCGGGAGATGAAAGCTTTCAAGATCATCAGGAATACGAAACACTGAATGAAACATTAGCCATAGCAGAATTAAGATAATATGTCAAAAACCAAAAATTGAAATCAACTAATATTAAAATATTTTCTTAACAAGAATAAAAGCTCCGGATGGAATTTCTCTCCGCTGCTTACCATTTTTTGAACTTCATCTAAACTGAAAAATTCTACCCTATCGACCTCTTTAGGATTAATTCTGAATGATCCATTAAACTCAGTTTTAAACGTAGCTAGGAATTTTTTGAAATTGCCTGAAACAGTGTAAATGTCTTTGTGCGCAAAATCAATCTTGGCCGCAGTCCCGATTTCTTCTTTCAGCTCCCTTAAAGCTGCTTCTTCATAGCTTTCTCCTGATCTGACATGGCCGCCTGCGCTTGTGCACCAATGCAGCGGGCAAAAAGATGCGTATCTGCTTCTTAACTGCAGAGCCATTTCGCCTTTATTGTTGAAAACGAGAACATGAACTATCCTGTGAAGAAGCTTTTTTTCATAGATTTCTTTTTTAGAAGCTCTGCCTATGGCCTTGTCCTTTTCATCGACTATGTCTAAAAATTCCATTTCAGCCCATTAAAAAAATAAATAAAAAAATAAAACTAAAGCTCTGCGCTTGTCAAGATATTGATCCTCGTCTCTGTATTCCTGACTTTTGAGTCCATTGCAATCAGGTGCTTTATGCTTGATCTTTCAGCAATCTGCACCAATGCCCTGTCAAGTATGCCGTCAAAGACAACTGCATAGCAGCCTGCGCCAAGGCTTTTGATTGTTGTCAGCAATTCTGACACCGGAACTTTTCCAAGAGTATTTGATTTTTCATCAAGGATGTAGGCTGCGCGCGTCCCTATAAGGTCTTCAAGCATTCCCTTGAATATTTTCTTTTCCTCAGGAGTTGCTGCTGTTTTTCTTATCGGAGGTGCTGTATAAGAAGGCCTTGATTGCTGCACAGGCTGCGCCGGCATTACCTGCCTCTGCGATGCAATGATTCTGCCTGCTGCTGTTGGCGTTCTGGATTCGCTTTCTGCGCTTCTTGAAACATCCAGCTTCAGCTGCTCTGCGCTTATTCTGCTTCTAAGTGCCTTATGGATTTCTTTCTTTGTTATCTCTTCAACTTCTTTTCCGTCAGGCGCTTTTACTGCATAGTCTATGTCTGTTGCAGAAAGCAATTCCTTTAAGATTAAGTCTCCGCCTCTGTCGCCGTCAACAAATGCTGTAATTGTTTTTCTTTTGCTTAAGTCAATAATTGTCTGCGGCACTGATGTCCCGTTCATTGCTATTGCATTTTTTATGCCGTGCTTCAATAAATTGAGAACATCTGCCCTGCCTTCAACAACAACAATTTCATCAGACTCGTCAATTGCCGGGCCTGCTGGCAATCTGTCTTCGCCGTATTCGGATATTTCCATAACCCTTACAGAATAAGCCACTTCATCCGCAAGCTCCTGCGAATCCGGCATTGTTGTGTCAATAAGGCTTTTTAAAAGTTCTTTTGCCCTCTCTACAACAAAGCTTCTTTTTGAAACCCTTACATCTTCAATGTTCTGTATTTTTGTTTTAGCATTGCACGGCCCTATTCTTTGGATTATCTCAAGCGATGCCGCTATTATTGATGTTTCTGCCTTGTCCAATGAAGACGGAATTATTATTGATCCTGTTGTTTTGCCGCTTCTTGTTTCAAGATTAACTTCTATTCTTCCAATTTTTCCGCTTCTTTGCAGCTCTCTCAGCTCTAGATCTGCTCCAAGCAGGCCTTCTGTCTGCCCGAATATTGCCCCAATCACATCAGGCTTATCAACTACGCCCTCTATTTCTATGGCCGAGTGAACTATGTACTTTGACGAAACCGGTGCTATTTTTCCCATTTTTTCCTCCAATAATCAATCTAGAAGGAGCATGCTAATTCATTCTCATCTATGCAAATATCGAATGAAAGTGTAATCATGATGCTTCCTTCCAAAAAGCTAGAACAGGCTTATTTTTCTCTTTAACGGCTATTTTTTCCTTTTTTCAATGAAAAAATAATAAATAAAGTTAAATTGACCTTAATTTTGATTTTTCAGCCTATTTTTGCTTTTTTATGACTATTAATTGTTTTTTAACGTTTTTAAACTTTAAATATGATGATTTAGGGTATTTTAACCCCCACATACACACCATATTTTCTTAGATTATAGATGCATCAGGTATATTTAAAATTATTGGTTTGTCTGAACACCTTCTTTTAACATTTGTCAAGTTTTTTTATTTTTTAATTATTTTGCCATCATGGGCCAGAATAACATAACCCAGTTATACATAAAAATATGTGGTTTTTTATAAAAGTTTACTACTGATAAAAGATAAAAAAATCAAAAGATTTATAAAGAGGATGTTCATCCTATAACAAGACCATAAAATTACATAAAAAATTCAAAGATTATATAAGAGATGTAGTATTAATTACGAGGGGTTTCAATGACTGAAAAATTCAGAAAATCTACTCACCAAACTATAATAAGAAAAACAATTGGTCTGAAAGGGCGTTCAGTAGCTGTACGTATAGTATCTGGTGGATTCCTCAATGAAGGCAAGCCCGCTCATAGGAATAAACAGGTAAAATATAGAGCTTTCTCCAGATCCTTTATGAGAAAGATTGGTTGTCCTATATATCAGGATAATGATTTTGAGCAGAAAAAGAAAAGGGGAGAGATTTCAGTGTCGATAGCATGCGGTTTTTTATTTTGGGACAGATTGCCGATTTTTTTGA